>CALBET010000969.1 GCA_937888665.1 uncultured Acidobacteriota bacterium | reverse complement strand
GGGTCAGCCCCGATGGCAGCGGCGTCGAGCGCCTGACCGACAGCCCGGCGTACGACGATCAGGCCGCGTTCTCGCCGGACAATCGGCACCTGGTCTTCGTCACCACGCGCGCCGGCGGTACCGCCGACTTGTGGATCCTGGATCTGCAGACACGGGCGTCGAGGGCGTTGACATCCGGCGCCGGAGGCGATTTCCGGCCGTCGTGGTCTCCCGACGGGCAATGGATCGCGTTCTCGTCCGACCGTTCGGGCGGTCTGCCGTTTGCCCACGGCCGGTGGGAGCATCTCCATCTGGTCGACCTCTACATCGTCCATCCCGACGGGTCGGGACTGCGGCGCATCACCGAGCCCGGCGGCTTCTGCGGCAGCCCCACCTGGACGGCTGACAGCCGGCGGGTGGTCGCCTACTGCATGGCGGCCGAGCAGACGCTCGACAACCGTCGCGCGGTGCCCGAACATCCGGAAGACACCCGGCTCGTCGCGGTCGACGTCGAGAGCGGCGTGGCCACGGATCTGGCGGCCGGGCCGGGTGTCAAATTCAACCCCACGGTGCTCCGCGGCGACGTCCTGGGGTACATCCGCCGGGACGGCGACGAGCAGGGGATTCACTACTCGAACGCCACGCGTGGTCCGACCGGTCCGATTCGGACCGCGGCCTGGTCACCCGACGGCGCGCAGGTCGTGTTTCACAGACGGGTCAGCGCACCGCGTCAGCCCTGGGTCGGCACCTGGAGCCTCAATCCTGAGTATGAGCTGACCCTCACGAGCGGAGGGCCTTCGTTCAGCCCGGCGGGCGACCGATTCGCCTTCGTCGGGCCCGCCGAAAACGCCATGGGCGCGGGTGTCGGCGTGGCCGAGGTGGGTAGCGCCACGTCCGAGATCATCTATCGGGATCCGGCGCGCAACGTCCTGGGACCTCAGTGGTCTCCCGACGGCGAGCAGATCATCTTCGGGCTCGGGGTGTTCAACGCGTTCTTCAACGGGTTCCACGGCCAGTTCCTCGCGCCGGCCGATCGCGTGGACGGCGGCGCACAGATCGCGGTCGTCAGCCCGGACGGCAGCGGGTTCCGCGAGCTGACGGGAGGGCCCAACAACAACGCCTTCCCCTCGATGTCACCGGACGGTCACCGGTTCGTCTACCGAACCTTCGGTCCCGAGGGTGAGGGCCTTCGCATCATGGATATCGAGACGCGGCAGGTGAACCCGCTGTCGGACGGCTACGACAACTTCCCGCTCTGGTCGCCGCGGGGCGATCTGATCATGTTCTCGCGCCAGGTGGAGGGCGACTACGAGATCTACACCATCACGCCGGAGGGCACGGACGTCACGCGGCTGACGACCAGCCCCGGCAACGACGCCCACATGGCCTGGTCACCCGACGGCGAGCACATCGTGTTCGCCTCGACGCGGATGGGGTTCAAGGACGAGGTCACCTACACCGACGCGCCGCAGCCGTACGGCGAGATCTTCGTGATGCGCGCCGACGGCTCAGACGTGGAGCAACTCACGGACAATCAGTGGGAGGAGGGGACACCCGCCTGGCGACCCGCACGCCGCGCTTTGCCGCTGGTGCCCAGATAGGACACACCACTCTTCCATGTCGCGCTCGCGCCCCCTCGTCAACAACTGAACGCCGAGACCTCGACAGAGGGTATCCACGTAACCTCGCTGGGTCGAAGACTGTGGCGTCGATCTCCGTATCCAGAGCACCTCGAGGGTCTCGCCCAGGGCTCGCCGGCTCGGGGTGTCCCGGTCCACGGCGCATCGCGTTCTGGGCCAGAAACCGATGCTGAAGGGGCTGTCCCAAAAACCCTGATTCGGCCGAGGGGACTTTCGCCTCAAATTGCTGAGGTGTTACAGCCTTCGACTCGGCCTGACTGGGCGTCTCAAAATGGGCCGGTTCTGGGACACGGCCCGGCAAGCGTGTGGCCGTTTCCGACCTGCGCACTAATGACGACCATTCTGTCTAGATCTAGACGGACATGACCGCCGCCGTTGCTGTAATCTTCGACCTGTGGGGGGTGATGTGCCGAACTACCGTTGGCGACCGATCGAACCGCTGTCCGAGGCCGAGGGGACCATCGATCTCGCGTCGATGCAACCGCTGTACGAGACATGGAGGCTGTCAAAAGAGCGTCTGCAAGAGTCAAGCGGTGCCGCTCTAAGACACTTCACGGAGCGCTTGGTCCGTCGCCTGAGCGTCGAGACAGGGATCCTAGAGCGCCTCTACGACCTGGACTTTGGAACCACTGAGGCTCTGGTCGCCAACGGATTTGCCGAGGAATTCGTCTCCCGCTCCAGCACCGATATCGAGCCCTCACGCCTTATCGACATTCTCAAGGACCATGAAGCCGCGATCCAGCTTGTGATGGACGGCGTGGCCGGAAACCGCCCGTTGACAAGGGGTGTGATTCACGAACTGCACGCTATTCTCACCAAGCACCAGGACACGACGGCGGCAGTCGACCAATTCGGCACCAAGCTCGACATCCCGCTGGCTAAGGGCAAATTCAAGGAGCAACCGAACAATCCCAAGCGTCCAGACGGAGCGATTCACGAGTACTGTCCACCGATTCAGGTTGAGTCGGAGATGGACAATCTGCTTGCGTGGTTGTCTCAATCAGGCCAAACAGACCCGATAATCCTCGCCGCCTGGTTTCACCATAGATTTACACAGATACATCCCTATCAAGACGGCAATGGACGGGTCGCCAGAACCCTGACGACCCTCATCCTGCTCCGTGCCGACTTGCTGCCGCTTGTCATCGACCGAGACCTGAGAGTCGAGTATGTCGGGGCTCTCGAAGCGGCTGACCTTGGCGATCTAGCAC
>CALBET010000968.1 GCA_937888665.1 uncultured Acidobacteriota bacterium | reverse complement strand
GGTCCAGCGCCGCTCTCGGTGCGACGCGCGACTTCTACCACGGGCTGCTAGGGCGGGACACTATGGGCTCACTCCCAGGTCGGCATCCACCTGCCCAGCGATCCCTTCGGCCAAGCGCTGAATCGTCGCCTGATCCGGCCCCTCGATCATGACCCGCAACAACGGTTCCGTGCCGGAGTAACGAACCAGAACCCGTCCCGCATCGGCCAGCTGCCGCTCCGCCGCGGTGACCAGCCGCCACACCTCCGGCACGTCGGCCAGGGGAATTCGCTCCCGCACCCGCACGTTCACGAGCACCTGCGGCGATGGCACCAGATCGGCGGCCAAGTCGGACAGCTCCCACCCCGTCTCGATGACCGCCCGCACGATGAGCAGAGCGGTCGCCAGTCCATCGCCGGTCGGCAGGTGATCAGCGACAATGATGTGTCCCGACTGCTCGCCGCCCAGTGCCAGCCCTCGCTTCGTCATCTCGCTCCACACGGCACGGTCTCCGACCGCGCATCGGTGCATCGCGATACCGTCGGCGCGCAACGCCTGCTCAAGACCGATATTGCTCATGACGGTCGCCACCACGCCTCGATGCGGCAAACGACCGGCGGCGGCCAGTCGGCGTGCCGCGATGAGCAACACGGCATCCCCGTCGATCACGGCGCCGCGATGGTCTACGAACACGACCCGGTCACCGTCCCCGTCGAACGCGGCACCAAGGCGGCACCCCTGTTCAACCACCGCCCGCGCCAGCCCCTCGGGGTGGGTTGAGCCGCAGTGGAGGTTGATGTTGCGGCCGTCGGGGCGATCGTGCAGCACGATCGGATCGAGCCCCATATCGCGACACAGATGCGGCGCGATGCGGCTGGTGGCGCCGTTGGCGCAATCGATGGCCAGCCGAAAACCCGACGGCACCGCAACCCCTTCGAACACGCGTCTGGTATGCGTGAGGTAACCGTCCACCAAACCGGCCGACTCGGCATGTGGCTCCACGGACGGCGGCATCGGCCACGCATCGTCGACGATGAACGCGGCGAGACGGGACTCGACCGTGTCGTCTGCCTTCTCACCGGACCTGGTGAACACTTTGACGCCGTTGTCCTGGAACGGGTTGTGCGACGCCGACACCACGATGCCAGCGTCGAAGCCGCCCTGGCGGGTCAGACAGGCGACCGCCGGGGTCGACAACACGCCGGCATCGGTCACCTCTGCGCCAGCGCCGACCAGACCACGCACCAGGTACGTCGTGATCCACGGACCCGACTCCCGCGTATCTCGGCCGATGCACACGCGGGCCGGCGCCGCCTCACCGCCGAGGGTGCGGACGACGGCGGCTCCGAGGCGCACGAGCGTCCGCTCGTCGAGCGGCGGGATGCCCGGCGTGCCGCGGACCCCATCAGTTCCGAACAATGCAGTGGGCATGGCAGACGTCGCGTTCACTGGAGGGTGACCTGCACCATCCTGGGCTCGACCGTAACGGCGTCGAACGCCCGATGGGGGTCGGTCCTGACCGCCAGATTGTAGATGCCTGCCCCATGGCCGGCAAGATCGACATAGGCCGTGACGTCCTCGCCGTCGAGCTCGCGCATCAGTTCCGGTGGTCCCTGCACGATCACGGTGACCGATGCCGGCGTCGCTGCCCCCACCAGCTCACCGGATACGTGCCGTGTCTGTACCGGGATGTCCTTGAGAGTCCGTTGAACCGGCGCTCTGACGATGTCCACCCTCACCCGTGTGGCCTGCGGCGTGGCGAGACGCAGACGCGGATCATCCGCGCCTACCGTCACCGTCTCGGCGACCGGCACCGCCGCGCCGGTCACATCGAGTGACTCCGTGATCACGTGGGTCAACTCGGCAAGACGGCTCAGCGGCCCAACAACCTCGACCATAGCGGGATCGGCCGTCACCTCCCCCACCACGAACCCGGGGGCCGGCTCTCCCTCGACGATGGGGACAACGGGAACCAGCTTGGGCGGGCCCTGCACGTCCAGCCGTAGCGACACGGTCGACGGAACGACGTGGGTGACCTCCACGCCGAGCGGTACCTGCACCAACCCATCCGTCATGTCGAACAGCCGCGCGCCGGGCCGCGCCGATCCCAGATCGATGATGGCCGCGACATCACCGGCCTCCAGCCGCCGGAGGACGCCAGACGCCCCGCGTACACGAACCTCGACGGTCTCGGGCGGGTCTCCCAGAATCTCGACGGCCCCCTGCAGGTTCTCGAACTCCAGTGGGACGCGGAACCCCCGCTCCACAATCGGGTCTCCCGCCACCGCCATCCGCAACACCACCGCCAACGCTACTGCCAGCGCCTTCAACCACATACCGCGCGCAAAGGTGAGCGCCATCAGGAATCAAGTCCCTTCGCGTCGCGACCGGGGTCCCCGGGCTTGCGGTTCAACATCAACGCCTCGAGGCGGTAGCGAAGCTGGTCCGTGTTCAGGTTGTGCTCCATCTGTCCGTTCAGCACCAGCGACAGCCGACCTGTTTCTTCCGACACCACCAGCACGATGGCGTCGGTCTCCTCACTGAGTCCGATCGCTGCACGGTGCCGGGTACCGAGGTCCTTACTCACCCGCGGGTTCACGGTCAGCGGGAGGAAGCAGGCGGCAGCCGCCACCCGGTCTTGTTGGATGACGACGGCGCCGTCGTGCATCGGCGAGCTGGGCCTGAACACGGTCACCAGCAGGTCGTAGCTGACCGTGGCGTCGAGAGGGATCCCACTTTCCACATAGTTGCGCAGCCCAATGTCCCGCTCGATCGCGACAATCGCCCCGATTCGCTGCTCGGCCAGCATCTGGAGCGCGACAACGACCTCTTCGATGGTCTCGTCGGTAGTCTCCGGCCGGCTGAGGTATCGGAAGAACGGCGCGCGGCCGAAGTGGACGAGCGCACGGCGGATGTCGCCCTGGAAGATGACAATGGCGGCAAACACGATGTAGCCGAACATGTCCCGGATCAGCCAGTTCAGCGTCTGCAGCGGCGTGAACTGCGACGCGTAGTACAGCCCGATGACCAGACCACCGCCGATGAGAATCTGCACCGCATGGGTGCGCCGCACCACCTTCAAGAGTTCATAGATCAGGACCGACACGATGGCGATGTCAAGCAGCCCCCACAGGCCGACTCGATCCAGCGCCAGTACATCGGTCAGCATCTCGTTCATGACACCGCTTCGGTCCGCGACGCATCCACTTCTGCCCGGTGGGTCTGGATCCGGTCGGCCACCCGAACCACCCGAACCAGCTGGGCCACCTGATGCACCCGGACGATGTGCGCGCCGTCGAGGACCGCCGCGGTGACGGCGGCCGCCGTCTCCCATTCACGATCCGCGGGCCCTGCGTCGTCGTCGGCCGCCAGGAACGACTTCCGCGATGGTCCGACCAGAATAGGTCGATCCAACGAAACCAGATCGCCGATCGACGCCAGGGCCGCGTAGCTGTGCGCGGCCCGCTTGGCGAACCCCAGCCCGGGGTCGACGATGATCTGCGTTCGCTCGATCCCTGCACCGGCCGCGACGGCGATCCGATCCTCAAGCTCCGCGGCGACCTCTCGGCCGATGTCGCCATACTCCGCGTCTTGATACATCTCGCGCGAGCGCCCTCGGTTGTGCATCAACACGAGCGCGGCGCCTCGTGAGGCAACGACCTCCGCCAGCGCTGGTTCGTACAACAGCCCGGACACGTCGTTCACCATCGTGACGCCGAGGTCGAGCGCCGCTCGCGCCACCCGCGCTTTGTAGGTGTCGATCGACACAGGCGCCCGGACCTGCCCCATGAGCCGCCGTAACACTGGCACCACGCGCGCCAACTCCTCGTCGGCCGGCAGCGCCCCGGCGCCCGGGCGCGTGGACTCGCCCCCGACATCCAGCAGATCCGCTCCAGCGGCCTCCAGCTCCAACGCGTGGGCCACGGCGCGACCCGGATCCAAACACCGGCCCCCGTCGGAGAACGAGTCGGGAGTCACGTTGACAATGCCCATCACCAGCGTCCGGCCCCCCAGTTCCAGCGGGGCCGCCCCCGGCAGCGGAACGGTGTAGCGACGCCTACGGTTCATGACGATCCAGACACAGTCGCAACGCGACCGACCTCACAACGTGCCGGCCAGTGGCCGGACCTGAAAGAGGCAGGAGCGTGCCAAGACGGCACACCCCGGCTGAGGACCACGGGGCTGCGGGCGGGACACGGTCACGGCACACCGCGCCTGACCAGCGCGGCGTTGTGAGCATTATTCCTGTGGCAACGGCTTCCCAAGCGGCGGCGCGACCGATTGGCGTTCCGTCGCTGGGATAGTGGCCGGATCCAGTTGATCCGACGCGACCGGGAGAGCTTCGAGCGGCTGCCCGGAGACGATCCTCATAACCTGATCTCCCGAGAGCACCTCCCGAGTCAGCAGCTCTTCCGCGATCTGGAGGAGTTCGCTCTTCTTGCCCTCAAGGATGGCACGGGCGCGATCGTAGTTCTGCGTCACGATCCGCTTGATCTCCTGATCGATGCGGTTCGCTGTCTCCTCGCTGTAGTCCTTGTGCTGCTGAAAGTCGCGGCCGAGGAAGACTTCCTCGTCCTTCCGACCGAATGTCAGGGGCCCGATGGCCTCGCTCATGCCCCACTCGCACACCATTTTGCGCGCAAGCTCTGTCACCCGGTCGAGGTCGTTACCCGCACCGGTCGTCACGACCGAGTTGGTAATC
>CALBET010000967.1 GCA_937888665.1 uncultured Acidobacteriota bacterium | reverse complement strand
CCGGGCCGCGTGGCAGCAGCGCCTCGACTCCCTGCCGGGGGAGCGGGCCGCTGCGCTGGCGGAGATCACCCGCCGCTACACCTCCGTTCAGGTGCTGTGGTTCCCCGCAGCGGTCGTGCACCTCGTTCCCGGGAGGCACGGCTGATGACTCCCGCCGGCCGCCGCCCCCACGCCTCGAACACCACTGAATGGCTGGACCTCCTCGCCGTGGACGGCCCATTCCTCGCCGCCCCAGTGGTCAAAGACGTCTGGCCCGGTGGGCTGCCCGCGCTGAACAAGGACGACGTGGGTGCGCTGCGTGAGGCCAGCAACGTGCTCGACGCCAGCCCCGGCACCCGCGACGCATTCATCCGCCACGTCCTGACGAGCTTTCTGGGATGGAAGTCCAACCTTGTCGGTGCCGGCTACGTGCCCGCCACACTAACCACGCCCGTTCCCGAATACGGCACCGAAGTCCGCCCCGACTTCGCCCTACTGACCGATCCGGACGCCCTCACCTCACCGCCACTGCTGCTGGGAATCGTGGTCGACCCCGGAGTGCGCGCCACCGCCCGCCCCCGACCCGGAACCCCCGGCGCGGACAAGTGGCCCGCAAGTTTCGCCGACCGCCTCGCCCATGGGCTGCGGGCGCGCAAGGTCCCCCTCGGCATGGTCACCAACGGCACCGACTGGACGTTGGTCTGCGCCCCCGCCGGTGGGGCGACTACGACCGCCACGTGGACCCGCCACACCTGGTTCGACGAACCCGACACCCTCAAGGCGTTCGCCGCGCTGTTGGGCCGACTTCGCTTCTTCGGTGTACCCGAAGACCAGACCCTGCCCGCGCTCCTCGCGGCGTCACTGGACCGCCAGCAAGAGATCACCACCCGGTTGTCGGAGCAATCGCAGGCGGTGTCGAGATGCTCGTGGCGACCATCGGCCGACTCGACGCCGACCACCGAGCCCAACACGGTGAGCCGATGCTGCCTGCCTCGGTGGAGCCCGCCGAGGTGTACCAGGGCGCCGTCACCGTGCTGATGCGCCTGGTGTTCCTGCTCTACGCCGAGGAACGCGGCCTTCTGCGCGTCGACGACGACCTCTACGCCGACGCCTATGCCATCAGCACCCTTGCCGAGCAGCTACGCGAATGGGCCAGCGATGTTGGTGAGGACACCCTCGAGCGGTCCACCACCGCCTGGCAGCGCATGCTCGCCACCTTCCGGGCTATCCACCGCGGTGCCCGCCACGACCAACTCACGCTGCCCGGCTACGGCGGCAGCCTCTTCGACCCCGACCGCTTCCCGTGGCTCGAAGGCCGTCCGAACGCCGACGCCGGCCTCGAAGACGCCGAGCCCCTGCGCATTGACGACCGCACCGTGCTGCGTGCTCTGGAAGCGTTGCAGTGGTTGCGGTTCGCCGGCGAACGCCGCCGCGTCTCCTTCCGGGTCCTCGACGTCGAACAGATCGGCTACGTCTACGAGGGACTACTCGACCAAGACGCCCGCCGCGCCCACGACTGGATCCTGGGCCTCGCCGGAGACAGCAAAGGCGAGAAGGACGGCCCGGAAATTTCGCTGACCGACCTGATCGAAAACTTCGACCAGGGTGCTGAGCACTTCGCCACATGGCTATCGGGCGAAATCAGGGCAGTGGGCGGCAACCGCACCGCCGCCGCGATCACCAAAGCCCTCACACCACCCAAAGGCGTTGCCGCCGATGCCGTTTGGGCCGCGGTGCTCGAAGCCTGCGCAGGGGACGAGTCCACCGCGAGGTCGATCATGCCGTTTGCGGGCCTGCTTCGTCGCGACCCTCGCGATCTACCTGTCATTTACCCGCCGGGCAGTATGTATCTGACCGACAGTGAACTGCGGACGTCCACCGGCTCGTACTACACGCCACGGTCCCTGGCCGAAGAGGTCGTCGCCCGCACCCTCGAACCGTTGGTGAAATCACCGGGACCACTGGACAGCGACGACGAGTCCACCTGGAAAATCCGCACCCCGGAGGAAATCCTCGCCCTCAAAGTCATCGACATCGCAGCCGGCAGCGGTGCATTCCTGGTAGCTGCCACCCGCTACCTCGCCGACAGACTCCTGGACGCAAAACGAGTCCACGACCCCGCTCAACCGGGCGTAGAGGTGGACGACGAGCAGGCCGTTATCGACGCCCGCCGACAGATTCTCGACCACTGCATCTATGGGGTGGACATCAACCCGATGGCCCTGGAGATGGCGAAACTCTCCCTCTGGCTGGTCACACTCGACCCGAACCGCCCTTTCGGGTTCCTCGACGACCGACTCGCAGCCGGGGACAGCCTCCTCGGGTTGACGAGCATCGACCAACTCCTCGACATGCACCTCGATCCCCGCGAAGGGCGCAAAGCCCGCAAGCATGACCAGATATCCGCCTACACAGCTGATGTACCCGCGCTGCTGAAACAGGCAGCCGCGCTGCGGCAACGGATCGCCGAGGTGGAATTAGTCGACAGCCACTCGGCCGACCACAAGGCTCGGTTACTCGGAGAGTCACAACAGCTCACGCAGCGGTTGACCGTGCTGGCGGATGCGATTTCCGGAGCGAGCCTGTCTGGCGGCAGCGCGGAGAACTACGCCGCGGTTGCAGTTGGTTTCGGGATGGCCACCAGCGGGGCGGGCAGCGACACGGCTTGGGCGAGGTTTCAGGAGGAGACGCGGTTCGCGCTAACTGACGCACGCGGACATGTTCGGCGCCCAGCGCATTTCCCACTGATCTTCCCAGAAGCATTCACTCAGCCATGCAGCGGATTCGACGCCGTTATCGGCAACCCGCCGTTCCTGGGCGGACAGAAGCTCACCGGGGCGCTTGGGGTGCCCTATCGCGAACACCTAGTGCGTGCTGTCGGGTGCGGCGTCCGCGGCAGTGCCGACCTCATTGCATACATGTTTCTGACAGCCGCATCGTTGTGCGATCGAGATCACGGCGGCTTCGGGCTAATTGGCACAAATACGGTTGCTCAGGGCGACACTCGCGAGGTCGGTCTCGACCAGATCGCCGACGACGGTTTTGATATCTACGCGGCGATCAAGAGTGAAAAGTGGCCTACTAGAGGCGCCAGCCTCGAATACAGCATCGTCTGGGCTTCACGTCGCGCCCGTTCGGAGAATGTCCGCAGCAGCGCGGACGGGATTCCGGCCCGAGGCATTACTCCAAGTTTGGACCCAGTAAGTCGGGCAGTCGGAAAGCCACACCGGCTCAATGCAAATAAGGATCGGTGTTATCAGGGAAGCAATGTCCTAGGCATGGGTTTCACGATGTCTAAAGCAGAAGCGGAAGCGCTTATTGACCGAGACGCTCGGAATGCGGACGTACTTGTCCCATTCGTCAACGGAGAGGATCTGAATAAGCGTACTGACTCAAGTGGAAGCCGTTGGATCATCAACTTCTCCGACTGGTCTGAAGAACGCGCAAAGCGATATCCAGACTGTTATGCGATAGTCCGTCAGAAGGTGAAGCCGGATCGTGACAACGTGACGCACAGTGATCACGCGCGCATGAACTGGTGGTTGTACGAACGCGCCCGACCGGGATTGTATTCAGCTATTGCGAAGCTCTCCCACGTCGCAGCGATTGCGTTGGTAAGCAATATCGTTATGCCTGTTCGGGTGCCGACTGGTCAGGTCTTCTCACATGCGACGGCAGTATTTGCTACAGATGATCTGGCAGATCTCGCTCTGTTATCTAGTGCCTTCCACTACTGGTGGACAGTTACACGCGCATCAACGATGGGTGTTGGTGCTGGCATTCGCTATACGCCATCAGACGTGTTCGAGACATTCCCGCGCCCCATCTCCACCGGCCGAATGCGCACGGCGGGTGAGTCATTGGACAATGATCGAAGGATCTTCATGCTGAGCCGCGAGCTCGGTCTTACGAAGACCTACAACCTTATTCACGATCCGGCAGTCGCTGATAGCCAGGTCGCGCATCTGCGGTCGTTGCACGCTGAGGTGGACGCGGCAGTCTCTGCTGCTTACGGGTGGGATGATTTGAAGCTCGAACATGGCCACTTCGACACTCGCCAGGGTAATCGTTGGACTGTATCTCCCGCAGCGCGACTAGAGCTACTCGATCGGCTGCTTGAG
>CALBET010000966.1 GCA_937888665.1 uncultured Acidobacteriota bacterium | reverse complement strand
GGTTCGCCGTTGAACACACTGCGACTGCCAAATGCGCTGGTGGCCTGTCCGGGCACCGGGGTACCCCATGGGCCACGCCAGAGCCGCTCGGCCGAAGCACTGGCGAAGATGGCCTGCTGATCGTGAGCCTCCCGCGCGATGCGGGCGCTGACTTCGGGCGGCGGCTCGACATATCGAGGCGCCACGGTGAGTTGACGCGTCGGATACGCCTTGTCCTCCACGACCAACCGGTAGACCCGTTGAATCGGAGCACTGCCGACCGGCCTCATCAGTAAGGTCAGATCGTAGGAACCCGGTTCCACCCCAAGATCGATACCGACCAGTCCCTCCCAGGCGGCTCCGTCCGCCGGGTAGAAGCGCACCGTCTCGTCAAACATGCCCCCCCGGATCTCGGTGACCGGCGCGGACGGCACCACCCGGACGAGTACCGCTTCACCCGGAAACAGCCCCCGGGCGCGGTGCGAAATGTCAGCGCTGAACGCCTGGGCCACAGCGGGGTTCGGCAGACCGAACAGCGCAAGCGCCAGGGTCGTGACCCCGACGGACCACACAGCCCACGTTATGCAGCGGCGGCCGGCGTGAACCTGGCGGTGTGGCATCTGCTGTGCGGCAAACAACTGCCATGCTCCGAGCGACGGCCGGGTTGAAAATATCATCCACTCCAGCGGGCCTGAAGGCCCTTGCTACGGACGCGGCCTACGGGCGCGGACAGCCCAACCCAGCCGGGCGCTATCCACCAAACAGCGTCAGGCCGAACACCTGGGCCAGGACGACGATGACCGTCAGGCCGGTGAATACGGCCAGACTGAGCCAGCTGAACCAGATGACCGGGAGCGACGGATAGAACGCCTTGTCGGTCTTCGGAATGACGGTCAGGCAGTAGTGAATATTGAGAAAGAAGATGACCGGTGCGATGAAGAACGCGAGGGCGGACGACACCAGCACCAGGAACACCGGCCGGGGCACACCGGCAAGGATCAGCGTGGCCGCGATCAGCGAGTAGAACATCGTGATCCGGTAGATGTTGTATTCCGACGACGCCGTGCTGCGGTGCGCCGCGGTCAACTCGTCCGTCGCAATGCCAGGCAGCGCGGCGGTAACCCTGAACAGATTGCGGCAGCACGCCGCCACCACCCTGGGCCACCCGTCGAAGTAGTTGAACGCGGTCGAGAACGTCGCCGCGAACGCGCCGCCCAGAAAGACGAACATCATGCCGGGACCCATGCTGTCGGTGAAGATGCGCGCGATCTCGCCGATCACGCCGTTGCCAGACACCTCGCTTGGATAGAGCCAGACGGCGGCCAACAGCAAGAAGATGGTCGCCAGGATGAACGACACGATGTGGCCGAGCGTGAAGTCCACAATGCCGATGCGGAACCAGCGACGGCAGTATTCCTGCGCGTGCGCGGGCAGCTTGGACACGTCGACCGACAGATCGGCCTTGCTCGAGCTGAACGCGTCGAACGGACGAGCCAGACCCTGCTTTTCGAGCTCCGCGCGAATGCGCCCCATGCCGACCCGCTTCGCCTTGCCCCACTCAGACGCCTGCAGCGAGACGTCGATCCCGGTTGGCAGCAACCCGAGGAAGGCGGCGATGATCAGCCACGACCCACCAGGTATCTGCACTCTGAAGAACTCCCCCATGGCCGACAACGGTGCTGGTTCAGCGGCGTAGACCCCAAAGGTGGAAACGAACAGCACGCCGGCCAGTATCTTCGTAGACAGTTCGACGATGGCATACCGCCCGTACAGGATGATGCCGACCGAGAGCGCGCCCAGTCCCAGCCCGTACACCCAGCTCGGCAGCCCCAACCCCAGATACTCGGAGAAGATGAAGAACAATACGGCCGCGGCTGCCGCCAGCCGGCCCGCCTGACCCAAGGCGCACTGAATGAGGGTGGTGACCAGCACATACCAGACCGGCCACTTGCCCGGCGCGGTGGCATAGGCGTCCAGCATGCTCCGACCGGTGGCGTTCGTGAACCGGAACGCCATCTCGAAGCCGTAATACTTGAAGACGTAGGCCACCGGAATACACCAGAGCAGCGCGTACTCGAACCGACCACCGGCGACCGGCGCGGTCACCAGGTGGCTGGTACCGATGCCGGTCATCATCAGAATGAGCCCCGGACCGAAGTGCCGCAGCATGCCGCGAGGGCTGGTCTCGGGCAGGGGGAGCGAGTTGAATCCGTCTGAGTTGTCCGGCATGCGCGTCATCCTAGCAGAATCGGGATGCGGGATCGCGAATCTCGAATCAATATTCAACAGGACCGTCGGCGGGGGAACGGTCGATCCCGCCGGGCGGAGGCAGTAAGATGGCCGGGAGGACGCCATGCCCCCACATCGACCCACTCGTCTGCCGACCCGGCTCACTGCCTGCAGCACGGTCGCCCTCGTCCTGATGGTCGGGTGCGCCTCGCCGATCAGCCGTGAGGCGGAACCAGGACGCGACGCGGCGGGGAATGTCGGAGCGGTCACCGCCGGTCACCCGCTCGCGGCCGAGGCCGGCCTGGCCGTCCTGCAGTCGGGCGGCCTCGCCATGGACGCCGCCATCACCGCCGCCGCAGTGCTCGCAGTCGCCCGCCCGCACATGAACGGAGTCGGTGGCGACATGTTCCTGCTGTACCACGACTCGGCCACCAGGCTCACCTATGCGCTCAACGGCTCGGGCAAGTCCGGTAGCGCGAAGACGCTGGAGGAGCTGAAGGCTGAGGGCCTCGAGCAGATGCCGGACTCCGGTCCGCTGAGTGTCTCGGTGCCGGGCGCGGTCGGCGCCTGGGCCGAAGCGTTACGCCGCTTCGGCACCATCTCGTTCGCGCAGGCGCTGCAACCAGCTGTCACGCTCGCTCAAGCCGGGCTGCCTGTCTCGGAACGGCTGGCCTCGGATATCGCCGGAGCCGAAGCCAAACTGCGAGAGGAACCGGAAGCGGCGCGGATTTTTCTCCCCGGCGGGACGCTGCCCCAGGCCGGGGACGTGCTGGCTCGCCCGGACCTGGCCCAGACCCTCCTGACGCTCCAGGAAAAAGGCGCCGAGGAGCTGTACACAGGGGCGCTAGGTCGCAAGGTCGCTCGCTTCATTCAAGACCGCGGCGGTCTGATCAGGCTGAACGACATGGCCGACTACCTCCCCGAGTGGACGCAGACAATCAGCGGCCGGTATCAGGGTTTCGAAGTGCAAGTAGTGCCCCCCAACAGCCAGGGGGTGACGCTGCTCGAAGAACTCGCACTGTTGCAGCATCACGACCTGGCCGCCCTCGGACACAACAGCCCTGACTATCTGCACATGGTCTCGGAAGCGATCCGGCTGGCGTTCGTCGACCGAGACCAGGAGGTCGCCGACCCGCGCGCCATGCGCGTCACCACGGACGAACTGCTCGACCCCTCTCGCATCCAGAAGCTCGCCGATACCATTGATCCCGCCGGGCGTGCGCCGTCGATGGCGGTGGAAGCCAGTCCGGACAACCCCAACACCGTGGTTGTCATCGCCGTCGATCAGTACGGCAACGTGGTGTCGTTGATTCAAAGCCTGTTCGCCACGTTCGGATCCGGATTGGTGGTGCCGGGAACCGGTATCGTGCTGCAAAATCGCGGGTCGCTCTTCCGGTTCGAAGAAGACCACCCGAATGTCTTCGCGCCACGCCGGCGACCGTTCCACACCCTGAGCCCGGTCATCGTGCTCAGCAATGAGTTGCCCTGGCTCGCCGTCGGCACCCCGGGCGGAGACGGCCAAACCCATACCCTCATCCAGGTCATCAACAACATCGCGCTGTTCGGCATGACCCCACAGGAGGCGATTGACGCCCCGAGGCTCCGTCGGCTGAACGACGGATCATTGTCCATCGAGGAAGCGGTGCCCCAGGAGGTCCGCGACGCCCTCGAAGCCCGCGGCTACACCGTGCACACACGCAGCGGCCTCACGGCCGAGTTCGGCGGCGCCCAAGCGGTGCTGGTCGATCAGATCTCCGGCCGGCGACGAGCCGGCGCCGACCGCCGCCGCGAAGGCTGGGCGGTGGCGTATTAGTAGCCCGCGCCCCCGCCCGCGGCCTTGACCGCCTCGGGGACGGGAGCTTGATACAGCACACGGCCTACGAAGAAAGGG
>CALBET010000965.1 GCA_937888665.1 uncultured Acidobacteriota bacterium | reverse complement strand
CGGGCCTGCTGGAGAGCGCGCTCTTCCGGCCACGCACGGGCTACTACGAGGACCTCCCGGCGATGGCCGCGGCGCTGTTCGAATCGTTGTTGATGAACCATCCGTTCATCGACGGCAACAAGCGTGTCGCGTTTTTCTCGACCGATGTATTTCTTCGCCTGAACGGGTGGAAGCTCGCGGTCGATCCTCGCGAGGCACACGCCTTTCTCGTGGGCTCCCTCGAGCGAGGGGAGGCGGATTTTGACCACTTGCTGGAGTGGATTCGAATGTCCGTCGTTCCGATCCGGGCCGACGGGAGACAATGACGGGTCCCCGTCCTTGTCCCTAGCGGAAACCCGATCGGCGTGGGAAGGGCCTCCGAGGTCCGGCTTGACCCTCAGGGGGTCGTGCCATATGGTCAGAGGTCGCCAGGCCCGCGCAGTCCTTGCGGGCTGGATTCCATGGAGTGCACGTGCGGTCCATTTCCACGCTGTTTCTGTGCCCACTCGCGCCGAGTCTCGCGTCATGACCCGCCTCGACGCGCACGCGGCCAAGCCGCCCCGGGCGAGGCGGTCGCCGACCCGCCTCGAGACGCACGGCGTGGTCCGGGTCGACGACTACTACTGGTTGCGTGAGCGCGAGCGCCAGGATGTCATCGACTATCTGAATGCCGAGAACGCGCACACCGACGCGGTGATGGCGCAGACGGCGGCGCTGCAGGAGACGCTGTTCGAGGAGATCAAGGGGCGCATCAAGCAGACCGACATGTCGGTCCCGTATCGGGAGGGCGACTTCACGTACTACAGCCGCTACGAGGACGACCGCGAGTACCCGATCTACTGTCGGCGTCCCGAACCGGCCGGGTCGGAGGAGGTCCTGCTCGATGTCAACGAGCTCGCCCAGGGGCGCGACTTCTGCCAGGTATCTGGACGCGAGATCAGTCCAGACCAGCAGTTACTGGCGTATGCGACCGACTTTGAGGGACGCCGCATTCACACGATTCGCGTGAAGAATCTGGTCACGGGCGCAGATCTCGACGACGAGCTGACCGGCGTGACCAACAATCTGGTCTGGGCCAACGACAGCCGGACGCTGTTCTATGCCCACCAGGACCCGACCACGTTGCGGTGGTCTCGCATCTACCGACACCGGCTCGGCACGCCGCAAGCGGACGACGCGCTCGTGTACGAGGAACCGGACGACACGTTCAACTGCGAAGTGGGGAAGAGCCGGTCGAAGCGATACCTGCTGATTGCGTCGCATCAGACCGTTTCAAGCGAATATCGCTACCTGGACGCCGACGAGCCGGACGGCACGTTCACGCTGTTTCTGGCCCGCGAGCGCGACCACGAGTACCACATCGACCATTTCCGCGAACGGTTCTACGTGCGCACGAATCGCGACGCCCGCAACTTCAAGTTGATGGAGGCGGCCGAAGGCGGCATGGACCCGGACCGCTGGGTGGAACTGATCCCGCATCGGGAAGAGGCGCTGCTCGGGCCGTTCCAGCTCTTTCGAGGCCATCTGGTGATTCGGGAGCGGCGGGGCGGCCTGGTCCACCTGCACGTGCGCCCCTGGGACGGTGGCGGAGCCCATGACATTGCGTTCGAGGAGCCTGTGTACGACGCCTACCTGTCGGTCAACCGGGAGTCAGACTCATCGGTGCTGCGGTTTGGCTACGAGTCGCTCACCACGCCGGCGACCACCTACGACTACGACATGGTGGCGCGCACCCGGACGCTGCTGAAGCAGGAAGAGGTGCTTGGCGATTTCGACCCGTCTCGCTATCAAGCGGAGCGGCTCACAGCGACGGCGGACGATGGTGAACGCATCCCGGTCTCGCTGGTGTCGAAGGTCGGCACTCCCCGCGACGGCAGCCACCCACTGCTGTTGTACGGCTACGGCGCCTACGGTCTGTGTATCGATCCGGCGTTCAACTCGTCGCGGCTGAGTCTGCTGGACCGCGGGTTCATCTTCGCCATCGCGCACGTGCGTGGTGGCCAGGAGCTTGGACGACGCTGGTACGACGACGGTCGGTTGGGACAGAAGCGCAACACCTTCACCGATTTCATCGCCGTCGCTGAGCACCTGCTGGCGGAGGGCTACTCACAGAGGGACCGACTGTTCGCCATGGGGGGGAGCGCCGGGGGACTGCTGATGGGGGCCGTGACCAACATGCGGCCAGACCTGTTCGCCGGCGTCGTGGCGCAGGTGCCATTTGTCGACCTCATGACCACGATGCTCGACGACAGCATCCCGTTGACGACGGGAGAGTACGACGAGTGGGGCAATCCCAACGAGCGCGCCGCGTTCGACGACATGCTGGCCTATTCGCCGTACGACAACGTGGAGGCGAAAGACTACCCGGCGTTGCTGGTCCTGGCCGGCCTTCACGATTCCCAGGTGCAGTACTGGGAGCCAGCCAAGTGGGTGGCGAAGCTGCGCGCCTTGAAGACCGACGGAAACCCGCTGCTGCTCAAGACGAACATGGATGCCGGTCACGGCGGCGTCTCGGGCCGATATCGCCGCTACCGGGATGTGGCCCTGCAGTACGCGTTTCTCCTCGCCCAGGCTGGACTCGAGTAGCTGGCTATGGGTGGCCCCACCACACGGCCCTGGTCCCGCGGACTCGCG
>CALBET010000964.1 GCA_937888665.1 uncultured Acidobacteriota bacterium | reverse complement strand
CGGGCCGGACGTCGACGCCGTCTACGTGGCGCCACTCCTCCAGTTGTCGCCCAGCGATTTCGACGGGCTGGTGCAGGGTCTCATCGAACGCCGGCTGCCCAGTTTTTCGTTGTGGGGCCGTAGCGAGGTCGACCGGGGTCTGCTGACGAGTATCTATCTCGACACCGACGTCACGCGGCTGAGCCGAAGAATGGCGCTGAACGTGCTGCGTATCCTGCAGGGTGAGGACGCGGGCACCATACCCGTCGACTTCCTTCGGGACGAGCGCTCGACGATCAATCTGTCCACAGCGCGCGCGATTGGTGTCTATCCCAATTGGAGTTTCTTGACCGAAGCCGAACTGCTGCACGAAGCACCGCCGGCGGTCGAGCGGCGTGTCACACTGCCGGGCGTAGCCCAGGAGGCGCTGGCCGCGAACCTGGACCTCGCAGCCCTGGATCGTTTTGTGGCCGCAGGCAGGCAGAATGTCCGATTGGCCCGCTCCAGTCTGCTTCCGCAACTCGATGTCTCGACGGGCACCCAGGTCATCGACAAGGATCGTGCCGACGCGAGCCTCGGGTTTCAGCCTCGCGCGTCTATCGTTGGTACGACGACCCTGCGGCAGCTCCTGTACTCCGAGCGTGCGCGCTCAAACATCGGCATCCAGGGTGATCTCCAACGGTCCCGGGAATCGCAGCGCGACCAGAGACGACTTGACATCGTTTTCGAGGCGGCGGTCAGCTACCTCAACGTCCTCCGGGCTCAGACCCTTCAGGAGATTCAACGGACCAATCTTGGGGCCACCCGCGCGCACCTGGAGGTCGCCGAGTCGCGCGAGCGAGCCGGTGTCGCCCGCGCCGCCGAAGTCATCCGGTGGGAGAACGAGATTGCAACCAATCGACGTGCGGTCATAGATGCCGATGCCCAGAACAGCCTCGCCCGGCTCGCGGTCAATCGACTGCTGCATCGACCGGCCGAGGAGCCGTTTCAAACAACCGAAACCGTCCTCGACGACCCGACGCTGGTGCTCAGCGCCGCCGCGCTTGATCCATATGTAGAGAACCCTTTCGCATTCAGCATCTTCCGGGACTTCATGACACAGGAGGGCCTGGCGATCTCACCGGAGCTACAGCAGATCGACGCCGGCATTCGCGCGCAGGAAAGCGCGTTGGTGTCGGCCGGACGTGCCTTCTGGTCGCCAACGCTGGCGATGCAGGCAGACCTTAGCGCGGTCTCGCGGCAGGGACTCCCACCTGCGGACCCAACGGCCGGGTTCGCGGTCCCACAGCCTGGTCTGTGGGACTGGACGGTGGGTGTGAACCTCTCGCTGCCCCTGTTTACCGGGAATGCCCGCAAAGCGGAACGCGATCAAGCCGGCGAGGAGCTGTCCCGACTGCGTCTGGAGCGTGGCTCGATTGCGGAGCAAGTCGAGCAGTCCATCCGCTCTGCCCTCCACCAGGCGGGTGCATCGTATGCGGGTATCGCCTTGGCCCTGGATGGGGCTGATGCGGCGAACAGAAACCACGACCTGGTCAGAGAGGCGTATGCCGGCGGCGTGGTGACGATTCTCGACTTGCTCGATGCGCAGAATGGGGCGCTGGTGGCTGACCAAGCGGCCGCCACCGCGGTGCATACCTATCTCATTGACCTGATGCAGGTCGAGCGGTCGATCGGCCGATTTGATTTCTTCATGACCGCCGACGAACGTCAGGGCTTTCGTGACCGGCTGGACGCATTTTTCTTGCAAGCCGGATACCCCCTGGAAGCCCGAACCACGCGGTAGGCGACGAACACCAGGGGCCAGAATCGGGACTCGCCACGCGGTGGCACCCGCGTGCCATAATGGCAGCGTGATCGTTCACGCTTGAGCGGTTCGTGTCCCCAGCGGGGGACGGTCTGAGAGGTCCGGAACATGTATTTTGCACGTGTGCAGCACCAGTATCTCATCGCGTTGGTTGGCCTATCGGTTGCCTCCTGTGCGGCCGATGTCGTCGTATCGGCGCCCGTCGTTCGACCAGTCAGGTATGAGCGAGTCGTCGCCACCAGCGCGACACGCGTGCTCACATTTGCGGGCGTCGCGCGTGCGGGTCTCGAATCGTCGTTGAGCTTCCGGGTCAGCGGCAGGGTAGATGCTGTTGCGGTGAAGGTGGGCGACGTTGTCAGACCAGGACAGCTGCTTGCCACGATCGACGCTGGGGACTACGAACTGCAGGTCAGGGAAGCCGACGCCATGCTGCGGCAAGTGGAAGCCCAGGCGCGCAACGCCGACGCCGACCTCGGTCGCACGCGATCGCTCTTCGAGAATGGAAATGCCTCGAGAGCCGACTTCGATGGCGCCCGAGCGTTGGCCGAGTCGGCGCGTGCCCAGGTCGAGTCCGTCGAGAAGCGGCGCGAGTTGGCCGTCCGGCAGGTCGACTATACCCGGTTGGAGTCGTCGGTCGTGGGTGCCGTTGCGGCGGTCAGGCTTGAGGTCAACGAAAACGTCGCGGCCGGTCAGCCGGTCGTGAACCTCGCCTCGCAACTGAACGCGGAGGTCGCGGTGGCCATCCCAGAGTCGCTCATCACCCAGGTGCAGGAAGGGTGGCTCGCGACGGTGACCTTTGACGCGATTCCGGACAAAACGTTCTCTGGCCGCGTGGTCGAAGTCGGGATTGCCCCGACAGAATTTGCGACCACCTTTCAGGTCACGCTGCGCCTGACGAGTCCGGCCCCCGAGGTGCGGCCGGGTATGGCGGCGGCGGTCGAATTCGACTTCTCAGCCGACGGGGGCGAAGACATCCGTATCCTGGTGCCGTCAGTGGCGGTCGGCGAGGATCGGGACGGCCGTTTCGTCTATGTGGTTCAACCCGGTAGCGGCGGCTTGGGAACCGTGCACCGGCGCGCGGTGACCGTGGCAGGCTTCGCCGTGGACGATCTGGTAATCCCGGAAGGCCTGGCGGATGGCGACCTGGTGGTCACCGCTGGAGTAAGCAAGCTCGAAGAGGGTCTCGAGGTAAGACTGTCCACTTCGCAGGAAAACGACCGATGAACCTCACGCGAGCTGCCATCGAACAGAACAGGATCACGATCGTGGTCTTGGTCGTCGTCATCTTTGCCGGCCTTGGCGCCTATCAAAGCCTGCCCAGGGCGGAGGATCCGGGCTTTGTCGTCCGGTTGGCCACGGTGGTCACGTTTTTCCCAGGCGCGAGCCCGGAGCGAGTCGAGAACCTGGTCACCGACCGTCTCGAGGAAGCGATCCAGGAAATACAGGAACTGGCGTTCGTCAAGAGCACCTCCCAGACGGGCATCTCCATCATCGAGGTGAACATCAAGCAAGAATTTGCCACGATGCGGCCAATCTGGGATGACCTCAGGCGGCAAGTGGACAAGGCCCGAGGCGACCTGCCGGCAGAAATCATCGGCCCGATCGTCGACGATAACTTCGAGGACGTGTTCAGCATCGTCGTCACGCTGACCGGCGAGGGGTTTTCGGATGCCGAACTCAAGAGCCTGGCTGACCAGGTGCGGGCGGAGTTATTGCGTCTCGACGATGTCGCCAGGGTCAACATTCACGGTGCTCAGGAAGAGCGCGTCTTCGTCGAATACAACAACGCGCGGCTCGCCGAGCTGGGTCTCTCGCCGTATCAGCTGAAGCAGACCCTCGAGAGCGCCAACATCATCATGCCCGGCGGGAGCATCACCATAGGCCCTGAGCGCTTGACGTTGGAGCCTACCGGGAACTTCGAGTCGGTCGCCGACCTTGGCCGAACCGTCATCATGCTACCGGGTGGTCAGGAAGTGGTGTTTCTCGAAGACCTCGCGGAGGTGCGTCGGGGCTATATCGACCCGCCTCGCTCCCTCATGCGGTCGTCTGGGTTGCGGAGCCTCGGACTGGCGATCGCCATGCGCGACGGAGGCAACATCATCGGTCTGGGCGAAGAGGTAACGAGCTTGCTCGATCGGCTCGAAGCCCAGTACCCGGTCGGAGTCGACTTCGATATCGTGGCGTTTGAGCCAGGGTTGGTTGATCAGAAAGTCAATGAGTTCGTTGTCAACCTGCTGCAGTCGGTGGCTATCGTGTTGGTCGTCCTGTTGATGTTCCTGGGATTCCGTACGGGTATTGTCGTAGCGAGTCTGGTGCCAATGGCGATGCTCATGAGCCTCATGTTCATGGGGTTCTTCAATATCGGACTCAATCAGGTGTCCCTCGCGGCGCTCATCATTGCGTTGGGCATGTTGGTTGATAACGCCATCGTCATGGCGGAATCGATCATGGTGCAGATGAACGAGGGGAAGTCACCGATGGACGCCGCCGTGGCGTCTGCCACCGAACTCCGTGGAGCGCTGATCGTATCCTCGCTCACCACCGCCGCCGCCTTCCTCCCCGTGTTCTTGGCCCAGTCAGACACCGGTGAATATACGGCGCCGTTGTTTCAGGTGGTGACCATCACGCTCCTCTGCTCATCGCTCCTCGCGTTGACCATGACGCCGTTGTTCTGCGTGGGCTTCTTGAAGGTCAAGGCCGTCACGGCGCAGCAGGAAGAGTACACCTCACGATTCTACGTGCTCTACCGGGGCATCTTGCTCGCCATGTTGAGACATCCGATCGTCTCGCTCGCCGCGGTATTGCTGGTGTTTGCCGGCGCGATGTACGGGTTCCAGTTCGTGCCGGCGCTGTTCTTCCCCCCGTCGAACAAACCGATCTTCACAGCCGAGTTCGAGCTACCCACCGGGTCGTCGATTGAACGAACGAACGCTGTCGTCCGGCGGATCGAACAGCTATTTCAGGAAGAACTCGTGGTCTCGGACGAGCGAACGGAAGGGATTACCAACTGGGCCTCGTTCATCGGTGAAGGAGGACCACGCTTCTACATGGCCTTTATACCGGAAGCGGAGCGCGCCGAGTATGCGGTGGCCATTGTCAACGCGACGTCGAGACAGGTGATTGTCGACAAGATTCTTCCAAGGATCGAGGAGTTTTGCGCCGAAAACTTCCCCGATCTGACGGTCACGCTGAACCCGCTGCAGATGGGCCCGCCTATCGCGGCGCCGATCCAAGTCAGGATTTCCGGCCCTGACCCAGATCGGCTCTTCGACATGGCGGCCTCTGTCAAGACCCAGCTGCGCTCGATCTCCGGCCCGAGGAACGTCAGCGACGACTGGGGAGACCGCAGCAAGAAGTTGGTCGTGGATGTGAACCAGCCTCGCGCGCGCCGGGCCGGCGTGACCAGCCAGGACATTGCTATTTCACTGCAAACGGTGTTGAGCGGATTCGACACGACACCGTATCGTGAGGTGAGCGAGATGATCCCGGTGACCCTGCGGTCAGTGGCGGCTGATCGGCAGGATGTCAACAAGCTTGAAACCTTGAACGTCTACGCGCAAGGCACTGGCACGTCGGTACCGCTCCTGCAGGTTGCGGATGTGAATGTTGTCTGGGAGGCCTCGAAGATCTTACGACGGGATCGGGTGAAGACCGTGACCGTGTCGGCCGACCTGCAGCCGTTTGCGACGGCAACGGCGGTCAATAGCCAATTGATTCCCTACTTGGAGACCGAGGAACAAGGCTGGGGGCTTGGGTATTCCTACGACATCGGTGGAGAGATCGAGAGCTCCGGCCAGGCCAACGAAGCGATTGCCGCACAGCTGCCGATAGGTGGCTTGATCATCCTGCTCTTGCTCATTGGACAGACGAACTCCGTTCGCCGCACCTTTATCATCTTGATGACGATCCCGCTGGGTCTCATCGGTGTCGTCATCGGTCTCTTGGTGGCTCGCAGCTATTTTGGGTTCATGACGCTGCTGGGGGTCATCGGCTTGGCCGGCATCGTCATCAACAACGCCATCGTCCTGCTCGACCGGATCAGG
>CALBET010000963.1 GCA_937888665.1 uncultured Acidobacteriota bacterium | reverse complement strand
GACCGGTGCGCCCCCCATTACCTTCACGCATGAAACGGCGGTGTTCCTGGGCGACGCCGAAGTGCAGGCGCATTACTTCGGCCGGGGCCATACCAACGGCGACTCGGTTATCTACTTTCCAGACCTCCACGTCGTGCACACCGGCGACCTCTTCATCTACGGCGACCGTCTGGACGGCACGACGCTGGCGCCGTTCTGGGACTTCGGGAACGGCGGCAGTGCGACCGAGTGGCCCGCCACCCTCACTGGCGTCCTCGGGCTCGACTTCGACACCGTCATTCCGGGGCACGGCCCAATCCTGACCAAGGCCGAGGTCCGCACGTTCCGGAACAACATGGAAACCGTGATCGCCCGAGTCGCCGCCGAAATCCGCGACGGCGCGACCCGCGAGAACATCGCCTCGAGAGTCGACACCAGCGACCTCGGCTGGCCCCTGGCGGATGTGCGGTTCCAGAACGTCTTCGACGAGTTGACCGGCGCTCGGTGATCACGGTCCAACAACCCACGCCCGACGCATCCGGCTCAGGCAGCGGACCGCGGCACCGGGACTCTTCGTCTCGGTGGCGCCACGGCTGCTCCCCCGTCAGATATCACCTCTTCTTCGCGCCCTGCGCCGCAGCCATTACGACGCCGTTCGCGGTGGTCCGAACGTCAACTCAGAAGCGACAGTAGGTAAAACAGCCCGGTTCCGCCAAGCAGCACGATGCCGACCCAGGAGAGGGCGCGCATGGCGGGACCGGGACGATGCTCCGCAGGCATATCATCCGAGGTCACGGCTCGGAGGTTGAGGTACCCGAGCAGCGGACCGGTCAAAAACGACACGATGGTCGCAAAATCGACCATGGTGGTGAGGTTGCCGATGAACAGGATCATCACCACGAGCGTGAGCAGGACGAGCACTGCGAGGCTCCACCAATAGACGGTCCCGCCAGGCCGCAGCGCGACGCCGGAGTCTACACCTGCCCGCAGGACGAAGACCGACCGCTCGAGGGCACGCGGTCCGCCGTCGAGCACGGTCAGCATGGTCGAGAACATGGTGGTCACGACGGCAACCAGCACCAGCGGTCTCGTCCAGACACCGAGCGTTCCGCTGTAGAGGTCGACCAGCTGCGTGGAGAACGCCGGCCCGGCGTCGGCGAAGGTCTCGCCGGACCCGAACATGACTCCAGCGCCGAGCACGACGAACGCGAAGGCCAGCACCGCGGTCCCCACGTAGCCGACGAGGAAATCCTGTCTCGCGATCTCCACCGTGCACGGCACCCCGGATGCGTCATTCTTCGCGAGCGTCCACAGCGAGCTCCAGACTGACACGTCGATCGCGGACGGCATCCATCCGACCAGCGCCAGTAGAAACGCAAACGGCACCGCCGTCCCGATCAGTCCTGCCGGCCACAGAGCGAATGTGGAGAACTCGGCGCGGGGGAGGCTGACGGCGGCCGCCACCAGCGTCGAGATGGTCAGCACCAGCAGCACCGCCTTGATCGTCAGGTCAAGCCCTTCGAACCGACTGCGCCACAACAACAGCACGCCCGGAGCCATGACCAGCGCGGCCAGCACCGGCAAGGACCAGTCGAGGCCGAACGTAAAGCCGACCAGATACGCGGTGAACATGACGATGGCCGACTGAATGACACCGGCCGTCAGGAGCGTAATGGCGAGATACGCCCACAATGCCCACGTCCCGATCCGGCGGTAGCCCTCGACCAGGCTCTCGCCGGTCGCCGCGGCATAGCGAGGACCGTATTCGAAGAAGGGATACTTCAGCACCAGCGCGAGCAGGACAACGCCGGAGAGCCCGAAACCGGCAAGGGCGCCGGCCCGGGTCGACTGCACGAGGTGCGAAATGCCGATCGCGGTGGCGGCCCAGAGCAGGCCGGGCCCAAACGCGTTCCAGAAACGGCGGCGGCCGGAGGAGTCAGCGACGGTGGTCATCGGCCGACAAGTCTACATCCCGGGGTGGGTGGCGCAGGCCTTTGTCGACTCAGTGTGGCGCAGGCCTTCAGGCCTGCGGTCGCGGGGTGGGTGGCGCAGGCCTTCAGGCCTGCGGTCACACGGCTAAAGCCGTGCGCCACGGGTGCGAGGCGGTGCGCCACGGATGCGGGGTGGGTGGATGCCGAGCCGTGTGCCACGGGAGGCAACTCGTTGCGGCGATAGTCGAGCTCGCACATGTCCTCTCGGAAGAACCTACGCGATGATCTGTGGAATCAGGGTGCCCTCGACATCGGTCAGCCGAATGTCCCGACCGTTGTAGCGATAGGTCAGCTTCTTGTGATCCATACCGAGCAGATGGAGCATCGTCGCGTGGAGGTCATGGGCGGACACGGGCTGCTGCTCCGCCTTGTAGCCGAAGTCGTCGCTCGCCCCGATCACCTGACCACCCTTGATCCCGGCTCCTGCCATCCAGCCGGTCATCGTGCCAGGGTTGTGGTCGCGGCCCACGCCGCGTTGTGAAATGGGCATCCGACCGAACTCGCCGTGCCAAAGCACCAAGGTTTCGTCGAGCAACCCGCGCGCCTTGAGGTCGGTCAGCAGACCCGCGATGGGCAGGTCCGACTCCGCCGCGTGCTGCGTGTGGTTCTCGATGAGATTGCTGTGCGCGTCCCAGGTGTCGGTGTTCTGTACCCCAAGGCCGCCCTGGAACAGTTGCACGAATCGGACGCCGCGCTCGATCATCCGACGCGCCATCAGGCACTGGCGCCCGAACGGCTCGGTGACTGGGTCGTCCAGGCCGTAGAGCTTCTTCGTGGCGTCCGACTCTGACGAGATGTCCACAGCCTCGGGCGCGCAGCCCTGCATCCGATACGCCAACTCATACGACGAGATCCGGGCCGCCAACTCAGAATTGCCCGGGTTGTTCGCCATGTCCATCTCGTTCAGTCGGCCGAGCGTATCGAGCCGCGCCCGCTGCTGGGCCTCAGACACCCCTTCTGGCGGCTGGAGATCGACGATCGGGTCACCGGACGCGCGAAACAGGGTTCCCTGGTAGGTGGCCGGCATGAATCCGGCGCTCCAGTCGGTCGGTCCCCCGAGTGGCCCGCCGCGGTAGTCGTTCATGACCACGAACGCCGGCAAACTCGAGCTCTCGGCCCCAAGGCCGTAGGTCACCCAGGACCCGACGCTTGGATAGCCGGTGCGAATTTGCCCGGTCTGCATCTCGTAGGTCGCCTGAATGTGGTCGTTCGACCGACCGTAGAGCGACCGGATGAACGCAATCTCGTCGACCTTCTTGGCCAGGTGCGGAAAGATCTCAGACACTTCGATGCCGCTCTCGCCATATTTCTTGAATGAGAACGGACTCGGCATCAGCGGACCGGGGTTCCCCTGCCGCACGACCACAGACTCGGCCATCGGCTGTCCGGCGTATTTGGTGAGGGCTGGCTTGGGGTCGAACGTGTCGACCTGACTGACACCACCACTCATAAACAGCGAGATCACCGCCTTCGCACGGGGCTGGAAATGGGGTGCCTGTGGCGCGAACGGATTGCCGGGCACCGGCGCGTCGCAAACGTCAGACTTGGCGGCGGCCAACAGGCCTTGCTGGTCGAGGGTGTGGGCCAGCGCCAGTCCGGCGATACCGCCCCCAGACTGAAACAGGAAATCGCGCCGATTCCAGAACGTCCGCTTCCGGCGGTGATGATGATGGTGATGGTCGGACATCGTCACTCCTCGGGCTACCGCAGATATAAGAACTCGTTCAGATTCAGCATGACGTGGGCCAGGTCGACGAGCGACTGCTCGGCGACGAGCGCCTTGGCCACCTGGATTTCACTCGCCGTCGGCGACCGTGTCAGCGCAATCTGGTATGCCAAGTCCACCTGCCCGTCCAGATCGCCGGGAGCCGCCGCCTTCAGACGGTCGGCAAACAATGTCGCCTGGTTCAAGACGAAGGCGTTGTTCATGAGCGTCAACGCCTGGGTGGCCACCGTCGTCACGTTCCTCGCCGCCGCCGTCTGGTTCTGATCCGGCAGGTCAAAGGTATCGAAGAAGGGGAACCCCAGGGACCGGCGCCGATACACATAGACGCTCCGGCGCCACACGTCGGGGCCGTCCGGCTGATTGCGCCACACGCCCTTCTCCGACGTCTTGAGCACCTCGTCCGGCACAAAGGGAAAGATCGGGGGGCCACCGATGGTCAGGTCGATGCCACCGCTCACCGCCATGATGGTGTCCCGTAGCGCCTCCGCCTCGAGCCGCTGCTGACGGAACCGCCACAACCAGGCATTGTCCGGGTCGGCCGTTTGGCTGGCCGCGTCGTCGTGCCCGGAGGCCATCTGATACGCCTCGGAGGTCATCAACAGCCGATGCATCTCTTTGATGCTCCAGCCTCGGTCCATGAACTCGACCGCCAGCCAGTCAAGCAACTCGGGATGGGTCGGCAACTCGCCCATCTGTCCAAGGTTGTCCAATGTCCGGACGATGCCGCGACCGAAGTGGTGATGCCAGATACGGTTCACCATGACCCGCGCGGTCAGCGGGTTGGCTGACGAGGTGAGCCACTCGGCCAGCGCCAGCCGGCGTCCGGACGTGCGACCGTCCTCGCGCGGGATCTCGGTCGGCGGATCTCCATACGTGGCCACCGTCAGGAATCCGGGCGTCGCCGGCTCTGTGGGCGTGAGTGGGTCTCCACGACTCAGGAAGTAGCTGGGAGGAGGCTCGTAGTCAGGCCCTCCCTCCTCGTACAAGAAGGTGCCCGGCTCGTCCGGCGGGATCCGACACTCGCGGCAGCCGATGATCTCGTCACCCGGGCCGTCCGGCGCGAAGCGGTAGTCGCCATCCGTCACGATTTCCGCCATCGGCGGTGTCGGGGGCCGCGTCGCGTTGAGGGCATCCAGTTCGGCCTGCAACCCCAAACGGCGCTCGAACTCGTCTGAGGTCAACGCATTCGCAAGGTCCTGCTGGGGGACGCCAAGCGTCAACACCTGGTCGGCGAGCAACGCTTCCCCCGGGGTGCGGTCTTCGGCCGCCTTGATGGCCGCCTGCAGCACGTTGTCGGGGAAATCGCGACGGATATGCTCAATCAGCAGGGCTTGACGGTGCGGTGCCTCGATGGTGCGAATCTTCGCGCGGATGGCGTCGGCCTGGACATCGACGGCCGCGTTCGCCGCCTGATAGGCCGCCGCCTCGTCTCGGTCGAGCAACGGCCAGTCGGTTTCGACATACCCAAAGATGGACGCCTGCAGACTGTAGTAGTCCCGCTGCAGGATGGGATCGAATTTATGGTTGTGGCACCGGGCGCATTGCACCGTCATGCCCAGCACGCCACGGCCGACGGTGGCCAGCACGTCGTCGAGATAGTCGTACCGCCGCTCCGGGTTGTCTTTCTCGCGAAACTGCACCCGGGGCCCGGCGCGCAGGAAGCCGGTCGCGATCAGGGTCTCGTCCGTCACGTAGTCCAGTTCATCTCCAGCGATCTGCTCGCGGATAAACTGGGAATAAGGCTTGTCCTTATTGAACGCGTCGATCACGTAGTCGCGGTAGCGCCACGCGTTTGGACGGTTGTAGTCCTGTTCGAACCCGGTCGAGTCGGCATACCGGGCGACATCCATCCAGTGGCGCCCCCAGCGCTCGCCGTAGTGTGGCGAGGCGAGCAATTCGTCGATGACTCGCTCCCAGGCCCCGCGGGTGGTGTCGGCCAGGAACGCGTCCATCTGCGCCGGCGAGGGCGGCAGGCCGGTCAGGTCAAGATAGGCCCGACGCAGGCGCGTCAGCGGGTCGGCGCGTGGCGCGGCGTTGACCCCCGCGTCCTGGCGGGCAGCCTCGAGGAACCGATCGACCGGGTGCTGATAGTTGGCCGAGGCTGGCACCTTCGCCTTTTCGGGTAGCTGGAACGCCCAGTAGTTGCGCGCCCCGAACGGCAACTCCGCGTGCTCAAGCGAGGCGACGACGTCCTCCGCGCTGGTCGCGCCTCCGCCGTCCCAGTGGGCTCCGTCGTCGATCCAGGTGCGCACGGCGGCGATTTCCGCCTCGCTGACCGCGCCGCCGCCCATCGGCATTTTCGGATTGTCGAGACCGGCCAGCACGCGGTACAACCGACTCTCTTCCCCTTGTCCCGGCACCAGCGCCGGTCCGCGTTTGCCACCACTGAGCGCGGTGTCGCGGGTGCGCAGGTCGAGGCCCGAGAGCTGGGACGCGGCGCCGTGACAGTTCCAGCAACTACGCTCGAAGATGGGGCGGATGTGGTCGGTGAAGGAGACCGCGTCGCCGGGCTGCGCGTGAGCGACCGAGACGGAGCCTGCGGCTACGCTCAGCGCGACCAACGCGTAGCGAGATCGAAGTAGAGTACCGACTCGTCGCATCGCTGTCCTCCAGCCGGGCGCCGGATAGTAGAGTTCCCGCACGATATCCCGCCTAGCATAGCAAAAAGGAGGGTCATCTTCGGAACGCGCCTCAACATCCTGTGGGCGGCGCGGACCGGACCACAAGCCGCGGTCAGGCCACAAGGGACGGTTCGATGGGGAGCGTACGAATACGACGGCCGGTCGCGGCGGCGATTGCGTTGGCGAGGGCGGGTGCAATCGGCGGCACACCGGGCTCCCCCACCCCCGTCGGATCTTCCGTGCTCGGCACGATCACGACCTCGATCTTCGGCATCTCGTTCATGCGAAGCATCTCGAAATCATGGAAGTTGCTTTGCTCGACATGGCCGCCGGCATACGAAATGCGTTGCTTGAGCGCGGCACCCAGACCGAACACGACGCCGCTTTCCATCTGCGCGCGTACGATATCGGGGTTGATCACCCGGCCACAGTCGACCGCGCAGACCACGCGATGCACCCGCACGCGGCCCGCTTCCACCGAAAGCTCGACCACCTGCCCTACGTAGCTCTCGAACGAGAAATGCTGGGCGATGCCGCGGAACTGCCCAGCGGGCAGCGGCTCTCCCCACCCGGCCGCCGCGGCGACTGCCTCCAGCACACCCAGGTTGCGGGGCGCGTCTTGCAGCAACTCGCGCCGGAATTCGAGCGGGTCACGTTCGGCCGCCTCGGCCAGCTCGTCAATGAAGCTCTCTACCGCAAACGCCGTGTGCGAGTGTCCGACCGACCGCCAGAAGCCGATGGGCACCCCCGGATCGTGACGCGCCAGTTCGACGCGAAGGTTCGGAATGGCGTACCGCGTGTCGCGTGCGCCCTCGGTCGAGGTCGGGTCGGCCACCCAGTCCCCACGGAACACACCGCCAGCCAGGCGGCTCAATCCGCGGTTCATCGCGCCGGGCGTCGCGTCTGGGGTCATCGCCGGCAGCCACGTCGGCACGATCGCCTCCATCAGCGACGGGGCAGCAATACGATGCTTCCAGGCCAGCGGTGACCCGGCGTCGTCGAGCACCGCCCGCAGCAGATGACGCACCTGGGGCCGATACATGCTGTGGCACATGTCGTCCTCGCGCGACCAGGTGATTTTCACCGGCGCCGCGATCAGCTTCGACAGTTGTGCCGCCTCGAGCGCGTAGTCAGCCA
>CALBET010000962.1 GCA_937888665.1 uncultured Acidobacteriota bacterium | reverse complement strand
AGGCTCATGGACTTCCGGTGCGTGGAGTTCGTTGAAGAGCTGCTGTTCGGTGAGTGGCGTCGTACGCCGTTGCCACGCTAGGTCGAGGACGGCAAATTCGAGGGAGGTTGAAATGCGCAGACGAATCGCGTGCTGTGGCGGCGGACTCGCCGCGTTGTGCTTGGCGCTGGCGCCGATGGCCGCGGGGCAAAGCGGTGATATTCCCCGGACGCCCAGCGGTCGTCCGGATCTGTCCGGTACCTATGACGTGTCGACCCTGACGCCGATGCAGCGGCCGACCGAACTGGCGGACAAGCAGTTCCTCACCGACGAAGGGGCGGCCGAGATCGCCGCGCAGGAGTTGCAGCGGAACATCGAGCGCCAGGCGGACAGCGCGCCCGATCGTGGCGCGCCGCCGCAGGGCGGTGACGGGTCGACCGGTGCCGCCGGCAATGTCGGGGGCTACAACAGCTTCTGGATCGATCGCGGCACCGGTGCCTTTCAGATCGATGGCCAGTGGCGGACGTCGATTCTGATCGACCCGCCGAACGGCCGATTTCCGCCTCCGAGCCCGGAGCGGAACGCCGCTCAAGCCGCGGCGCGCGAGCGGCGCGCGGCGCTTGGGGCTGGCGAAACGCCGGTCGCTCGGCGGGTCACGAACGACGGCACCGCGTATTGGCTCGAGGCCGGATTGGACGCGGCCGGGCCGTACGACAACATGGAGCAGCGGCCTTTCGCCGAACGGTGCGTTTTATCGTTCAGTTCGACGGCCGGTCCGCCGATGATGCCGGCGCTCTACAACAACCACAAGCGGATCGTGCAAACCGAGGACACCGTGGTGATTCTCGTCGAGATGGTGCATGACGCGCGGGTGGTCAGAATGAATGCCGAGCACGACCCGCCCGAGATCCAGAAATGGCTGGGTGATTCAATCGGGTGGTGGGAGGACGACACGCTGGTGGTCGAGACCACGAACTTCCGCGACACCCCGGCGTATTCGCAGGGCTCGAAGAACATGAAGGTGACCGAGCGTTTCCGGATGGAGGGCGCGGACCAGCTGGTCTACACGTTCACCGTCGAGGATCCGTCGGTCTGGAGCGCGCCCTTCACCGGCGAATACGCGTGGCCGCGCAGCCAGAACAAGGTGTTCGAGTACGCGTGTCACGAAGCGAACTACGCGCTCGAGGGCATCATGAAGGGCGCGCGCTTGCTTGAAGCCGATTTTCGGGGAGAGAGCCCGGAAGGGGTGGCCAATCCCACCCGATAGGGGTGAGACGCTGATTTAGGGCTCCCGTTTTCACTTATCAGGAGAAGTCACGATGCGACAGCAGACCTCGATGATGCTCAGAGCCGGTGTGGCGGCAATCGCCCTCGCGGGTCTCGTGATGGTGGCTGGTGTGCCGACGGAGGCGCACCATGCGTTTGGCGCCGAATTCGATCCAAATCGTCCGGTCGTGCTCCGCGGGCCGGTGGTCAAGGTCGAGTGGGTGAATCCGCACACCTGGATTCACGTGGAAGTGACGAGCGACGACGGGACCAAGCAGGTGTGGATGGTCGAAGGCGGCACGCCGAATACGTTGCTGCGCCGCGGCCTGTCTCGCGACTCGATTCCGATCGGTGCGATGCTGGTGGTCGATGGCTACCAGAGCAAGGACCGCAGCGCCCGGGCCAACGGACGCGACGTCACGTTCGAAGACGGCTCGAAGTTCTTCATGGGCTCGTCGGGGACCGGCGCCCCGCGTGACGGCCGCGACGCGACGGAGCCCGAGTAGCCACGCGGTTCGCTCCTGGTGTGTGAGCGGCCTGCGCGCATATCGGTGAGGCGCCTGGGGATTCGTCCCCGGGCGCCTTTTTTTCTGTATCCAGGAGAGAGTCCGGCGCACCCAGGGGGGCGATGTGGCGGTGATGTCCCTGCGCTCCCGGTTCACCCCAACTGACGCCCTGCTCCTGCTGGTCGTCTGCATCTGGGGGAGCAACTTCACGATCGTGAAAGCCGCGATCGAGCAGATACCGCCTCTCGCGTTCAACGCGCTGCGACTCGCCATTGCGTGCGTGGTCCTGGTGGCCGCGGCGCGGTTGTCCGGCGCCGGTCTGCCTGACCGCGCGGACTGGCCGCGGTTGGTCGCCCTGGGCCTCATCGGTCACTGTGGGTACCAGTTGTCCTTCATTCAGGGCCTCGCGCGCACCAGCGTGACGAACAGTTCGCTCATCCTCGGCTGTCTGCCGGTCACGGTCCTGTTGCTCAATGTGGTCAGCCGCCGTCGGGAGCCGGTCGGCCGATGGCAGTGGGTCGGGGTCGCATTGGCGGTGGTCGGCGTCTATCTCGTCGTGGGCGTAGGGGCCCAGGTCGCGCGCGACACGCTGCAGGGCGACCTGATCATCATGCTCTCGGTATGGTGCTGGGGCTGGTACACCATCGGGTCGCGTCCCCTCCTGCGGGTGTACACCCCGCTACAGGTGACCGCCTACACCACGGTCATCGGCGCCCTCGCGTTCGCGCCGTTTGCCGTTCAATCCCTGGCCTCGCTCGCCTGGCAGGCCGTCAGTTGGTGGGCCTGGGCGGCCGTCCTCGCCTCCGGGGTGCTGGCTCTGTCGGTGTCGTACGTGCTCTGGTATACCGGCGTCCAGCGTCTGGGGAGCGCCCGGACCTCCGTCTACTCCAATCTGGTGCCGGTGGTGGCCATGATGGTCGCCGCCCTGGGCCTGCACGAGTCGATCGGCGCCGCCAAGATCGCCGGGGCCGCGCTCGTGCTGGCCGCCCTGGCCCTGACCCGCATCGACCGACACGCCGTATCCGGGTAACACGAGCCGAACGGGTGGTCTGGGCGGGCCGTATCAGTCGTCGCCAGCGGGTGCGGCCGGGTCTTGCGCCGGTGCGACGGTGGTTCGCTCAAGCAGCCAGACGACGTTCACGGCCACCGGTGCGCCCCGGGCGCGGGCCGGTTCGAAACGGAGGTCAGACGTGAACCGCGAGATTGCGCGGGTCAGCGCCGCGTCCGGAATGCCGTC
>CALBET010000961.1 GCA_937888665.1 uncultured Acidobacteriota bacterium | reverse complement strand
TCATCTAAGAACATCGAAACCATCTATCCCGCAACGAAAGAAGGAAGATCATGGCACTCTTCGGCGCAGATATCGAACAGGTCCAGCAACTGTCGACCCAGCTCAACGCCAAAGCCAGCGACATTCAGAGCATCATCTCGCAGCTATCGTCGGCGATCAACTCGGTGAGCTGGGTGGGGCCCGACGCTGAGCGGTTCCGCTCCGACTGGCAGGGTCAGCACGTCGCGCAACTCAAGCAGGTCGTCAGCGCGCTGCAGACCGCATCGCAGAATGCCCGACGCAACGCCCAAGAGCAGCAGAGCGCCAGCGGCGCGTAGCGGATCGACATGGCAGTCCAGGGCGCCGACGTCGCGCAGCTACGAACAACGGCAACGCAATTTGGCAAGGGTGCCGATGCTTTGGAGTTCTCGGCCAAAGCACTGCACTCCTTGATCGGCAGCGGTACGCAGTGGCGCGGGCCTGACGCCGAACGGTTCCGCAACGAGTGGACAGGCATGTCTTCCCGCGCCATTGCCGCCGCCGTGGCGTCGCTACGACAGGCCGCCGATGAGCTGCGGCGCAATGCTGATCAGCAGGAGCAGGCCAGCACCGCGGGAACAGGTGGCGGGGTGTCTGCCCCGCGTGGAGCGCGCCAGTTGCTCGACCACATTGAGAATGACCAGAAGGATGACCAAGGAAACTCCCTTGGAGACGACGACGGTCTCCGAATCGAAAAGGTTGTCGGCCCGGACGGCGAGACCCGGCTCGTCGTGTATTTCAAGGGTCAAGACACCGAGGGAGTGGAGGGCCGAGACCTTGCCCGGTCCTCTGGCCTCGCCACCGGGTTGATCGGCGTGGACGAGGACCTGACACGGAAGATCGACGAGGCGTTGAAGAACTGTCCCGACGGCAAGAACACCGACGTAATGCTGGTGGGTTTGAGTCAGGGCGGTATGGACGCTCAAAACATCGCCGCATCAGGAAAATACAACGTGACGAACCTGGTCACCTTTGGATCCCCCACAATTCAGGCCGACAATCCCAACATTCAAACAGTGCATATGCACGCCAAGGGTGACCCGGTGCCACCAGCAGGAAATTTCGGCAGGGGATTGGGCGCGGCGTTCGGAAACGTAGCCCAAGGCAAGTATGTCCCTGGGATCGGGCTCGGATCATTCCTCGTCGATGCCGTGAGCCCACCGAGCTCGAATTTCGTGTACGACTCGGATCCAGGACTTGGGTTAGGAATGGGAGTGCACGATCAGGGCTACCCCGACGTCGCTCAATCCTTCGACGAGTCAAGCGACGCCCGCTTCACCGACGTCAAGGAGAGCATGAAGAAGTACGAGGGTTCCGTCACCGTTGTCACCGAATGATGCGACGTTGCAGCGGTATTCGCTGTCATGAGAGCAGGGAGCCTGTAGGTGAGCGATCCAACGTCCGGCTGGATTGACCCGAACCCGCGGGACACTACCGACCCGCGGGTCAATAGAGTGCTGACCTTCGCCGGGATCGGACTCACGCTGCTCGTCATCGCAACGCTGGTGATCGTCGTCCTCATCCAACGCGTCGGCGGCCCCGATAGCGATTCACCGCGTTCGGTAACGCTCACGGCAGCCAATGGACCTGTGCCCGAACCGTTCACCCCGTCTGTGGTCGTCGCGCCGACCCAAATCTCGGAGACCGCCGCCGCGCAGATTGCGGCCACAACCCAGCAGCTTCCCGTCGCGGCAGATCGTGGAGTACGGCTCGCGTCAGGCACGCTGCCGGGTCTGTACGGAGTAACCGGCCCGACCAATTCGTGCGATGCGGCAGCGGTGGCCAACCACCTCAGCGCCGATACTGACAAGTCCGACGCCTGGGCAGGCGCGATTGGCATTGAGCCCGAGCAAATTCCGTACTATCTCAACACGCTGACGCCGGTGGTGCTCACGACCGACATGTGGCTGACGTCGCATGCCTACACCGATGGCAGCGCGACCCCATTTCAGACGGTGCTGCAGGCCGGTAGCGCCGTGCTGATCGACGCGGTTGGCGTGCCGCGGACGCACTGTGCATCTGGGGATCCCCTGCTGCCGCCGGCGAAGGAGAACCTCACCCGCCTGAGCAGGGTCGAGGGCAGCCCATGGCCAGGCTACGACCCGCAGAACGTCGTCGCCGTCGCCTACTCAGCCGCGGGTCCAAACCCTCCTCAACAGGCGCCCGCATCGGCGGTCACTGAATTCAGCCTCGTCGACCTCAGCACCGCCCAGTCGGTCGTCCGCGAGGCAGGCGGCACAATCAATCTCGGCGAACCCGTCACCTCGCGAGTCGGCCCGCTGCCGGATCCAATCGACATGAACCGTCCACCGGCCGGACTGTCGCCAGTGATCGAACACCCGGCACTAACCCAAGACCTCCCCATCCCAATTCCATAGTTGCAACACCAGAACACACGAAGGAGGGTGCCATGCCGGTCGTAGGTGCAGACATCGAGCAATTGCGCAACGCAGCAACCCAGTTGACCAGCGGTGCCGACTCGTTGGAGCAGTCGGTAAAGATGCTCAACCAGCTCATCATCAGCGGCACGCACTGGCGCGGCCCCGACGCCGATCGATTCCGGACAGAATGGACGAGCTTGTCGACGCACATGGTCGCCCGCGCGGTCGAGGCCCTGCGACGCGGAGCGGATGATCTGCGTCGAAACGCCGAGCAGCAAAACCAAGCCAGCGGCGTGGGCGGTGCCGGGACTGCGGGCACTCCGTCGACCGATACCGGCGGATCGAATGATGAAGGCAAGCAACAGCCCTCCGCAGGAGGCGCCAAAAACGCGGGCGCGGCGGATGCGTTCGTTGACAAGTGGGAGGGGAAGTTCATCGACCCCGACAAGTCCTACGGCGCACAGTGCTTCGACGTGTTCCGTCAGTACAGCAACGAAGTCGTTGGCGCGGACCCGGGCATCGCCCATACGAGCGACGCTGCCGCCGACATCTACAACCACTACGATCACAACGGTGTCGCACCGTACTACGACCGCATCCCGGCTGGGCAGGGAACGCCGCAACCTGGTGACATGATCGTGTATGGGGGCGACCGATACAACGCCGGCTACGGCCACGTCGCACTCATAACAGAGGTAAACGGCAACAATTACTCGGTGCTTGAGCAGAACTACGGCTGGCAAGACGGCATCTCCGGAAACGATCCCGCGGCGATACGGCCCCACACCTTTTCCGACAAGTCCAGCGCTCCGATCCTCGGCTATCTGCGGCCGAAGTAGGACCGGAATCGCTACTCCCGAACCAAGACATCCGTCAGGATCGCCTCCGGCGGCGCGCTCCCCCCGGCCCCAAACGTTGTCGCACCGCTCAGTAATGCCCAGATGATGAACGCCGCCAACGCGACCACGATCAGCACCACTGAGAGCAACACCGTCAAGTAGACCCGGGTGCTCATCCCAAAGACCCTGTCCGGCTCCTTCTTCGGTGTGGTCGTTCGGCCACCGGCAAGCATCGGGCCCGTGCTACTCGAGGACAACGCGCTCTGCGAGCCAGTCGAATCGCCTGGGCGCAACCAATCCTGACGTTGCTTACGCGCCGCACGTTCCACGTCGATGACGCACCACGGGCAAAATGCGCACCCGACAGGAACCTGGTGGACATCGCGCGAACAAGTCGTGAGCCCAATCCGCGACAGCGCAACCCGCCATTGGGCAGCAGTGGGCCGAGCTGAGGGATCGCGAGCTCCTGCGGTGAAGGCGCGGGTGAAGTACTGCTGGATGTCCGTCGGCAGGAAGGACAGGGGCGGAGCCAGCCGGTGGGTGCGCAACCGCGAGTTCGGTCCGCCTGCCCAGTCACCGGATTTCGCCAGTGTCAACGCATCCGGTTGATCTCCCGGCAGCGTCCAATCCCCGC
>CALBET010000960.1 GCA_937888665.1 uncultured Acidobacteriota bacterium | reverse complement strand
TGATGGAGGAACGACGACGATGAAGACGCCGAACAGGACGAATCGCAGAAACATCTGGCTACTGGCGTTTGTGCTCGGGGTGTCGGCGAATCCGGCCCTGTCGCAGACCACCCAGGACCTGGTCAATGACGCGGAGACGCCCGACGACGTGCTGATCCACAGCATGGGGTACGACCGGAAGAGCTACAGCCCGCTCGAGGAGATCAACAGGTCGAACGTCAAGCGGCTGGTCCCTATCTGGAGCACCAGTCTGATGAACGACGGCGGCGAGCTGGCGGCGCCGACCATCTACGACGGCGTGATGTATGCGATCAACGGAAGCTGGAGCTTTGCCATCGACGTAGAGACTGGCCACCAGATCTGGCGGACACCGGTCACGCTGGAACCGGAGACGCGGCGCATCGGATACAACCGAGGCGCCCCCACGCTCTATGAGGGCAAGCTGTTTCGCGTGACCTACGACAACCACCTGCTCGCACTCGACATGGAGACTGGCGCTGAGCTGTGGAACCAGAAGTTTGCCGAACGGAGTGAAGGCTACTACTCGACCGGGGCCCCGATGGTGGCCAACGGCGTGCTGATCTCCGGGATGGCCGGTGGCGAATCGACCACGCGCGGGTTTCTCGACGGGTGGGACCCGGAGACGGGCACCAAGCTGTGGCGCCGGCACACGATTCCCGCTCCGGGCGAACCCGGGTCAGAGACGTGGCCCGTGGACGGCGAGGGCTGGAAGTATGGCGGCGGGCCGACCTGGCGGTCTGGGTCGTATGACCCCGAGTTGGACCTCGTGTACTGGGGAACCGGCAACGCGGAACCCTATGACCCCAGGCCTCGAGGCGAGTTGGACAGCCTCTACACCTCGAGCGTGATCGCGATTCGACCGAAGACGGGAGAGATTGCCTGCCATTTTCAATACACGCCGAATGACGTCTATGACGTGGACGGCACCGATGAGCATGTCCTGGCCGACATCGAGGTGGACGGGCAACCGCGCAAGGTGATGATTCAAGCCAACAAGAACGGCTTTCTGTATGTCATTGACCGGACCGATTGCACGCTGATCGCCGCACATCCCTACGTGCAGGTGAACTGGGCCACCCACATCGACCTCGCCACCGGTCGGCCCGTGTTGACCGACGTGTATCAAAGTTTTCTGGCCGGCGAGGAAGTGTCCATCTTTCCGTCACGTGGCTCGAATGCCGTGCCAACCGCTTTCAACCCGAACACCGGTCTCATCTACACCAGCACCTGGAACATCCCGCGTATCCAGCAGATTGCCCCACCCAAAGAGCAGGTTCTCGGAGCCAGCTCCACCGGCATCAACGGCCGATTCCCCAGCTTCGAGCCCGGCGACGTCCTCGGTCACTTCTTGGCCATCGATCCATTGACGGGGCAGAAGCACTGGGAGGTGCCGCTCACCGACTTTCCCAGCTCGGCCGGCATGCTCGCCACCGGCGGCGGGCTCGCGTTTACCGGGAAGGCGACTGGCGAGTTCATCGCGCTCGACCAGGACACCGGCGACACGCTCTGGCAGTTCAAGACCGGCTCGAGCATCAATTCCACCGCGATCACCTACACGCACAATGGCCGGCAGTATGTGAGTGTGACGTCCGGTCTCGGCGGCTTGCTCGCCAATCGCTATGCGGCTGGGAAAGTGCCGACGGGCGGGTCTGTGTGGACGTTTGCACTGATGTCCGAGTAGCGAAAAAGATCGGAACGGTGCCGAGACCGAGCCCTCGTCCAAAGCTGGGGCCGGTTGCCCGGTCTGGCCTCGCCCCGCCATCTGAGTCACCGCCGAAGAAGGAACAGTCGATGTTTCACCCTACTGACGATCTACGAATCGAAGGCCTGCGGCCGCTGTTGCCGCCTGCCATCTTGATGGAGGAACTGCCGATCACGGAAGCGACCTCGACGACCGTGACGCAAGGCCGTCAGGCCTGCGCCGACGTCTTGCACGAGCGCGACGATCGGCTCCTGGTGGTGGTCGGCCCGTGCTCGATCCACGATCCGGCGGCGGGACTGGACTACGCGCGACACCTCGCCACCGCGGCCCAGGCGCATGTGGACGACCTGCTGATTGTGATGCGCGTGTATTTCGAGAAGCCGCGGACCACGGTGGGCTGGAAGGGGCTCATCAACGACCCACACCTCGACGACAGCTTCGCCATCAACGCGGGCCTGCGCGCCGCGCGCCGCTTTCTGCTTGACGTCCTCGACCTCGGCTTGCCGACGGGCACCGAGTTTCTCGACCCGATTACCCCGCAGTTCATCGCGGACCTCGTGTGCTGGGGCGCTATTCGGGCCCGCACCTCGGAAAGTCAGGTGCATCGGGAGCTCGCGTCGGGTCTGTCCATGCCGGTGGGCTTCAAGAACGGCACGGACGGCACGGTGCAGATTGCCATCGACGCCATCGGCTCGAGCCTGCATCCCCACCATTTCTTGTCAGTGACCAAGCAAGGCGTGGCCGCCATCGTCGGCACCCGCGGAAATCCCGACTGTCACGTCATTCTGCGCGGGGGGACCGCGGGGCCAAACTACAGCGCCGCGCATGTCGGCGACGCCGTCACCGCACTCGAAGCGGCGGGCCTACCGGGTCGCCTGATGATCGACTGCAGCCATGCCAATAGCGGCAAAGACCACACCCGACAACCGGCCGTGGTCGCCGAGGTCGCGGGGCAGGTTGCCGCCGGCAACAGACACATCTTCGGCCTCATGCTCGAAAGCTTTCTGCTCGACGGCAACCAGGCGCTCCAGTCCCACACGGAGCTCACCTACGGGTTGAGTGTCACCGACGCGTGCATGAGCTGGGACCGCACGAAGCCCCTGTTCGAGGTCCTGGCGCAATCCGTGAGAGACCGGCGGGCGTGAGTCCGTTCGCGGCACTATGGCTTTGAGTCCCGGTACCCGCCTTGGTCACTACGATGTGACCGCCCTCATTGGCGAGGGTGGCATGGGACAGGTGTGGCAGGCGACCGACACCCAGCTCAACCGCCAGGTCGCCCTGAAGACCCTGCCGGACGCCTTCACCGCCGACCCTGACCGGCTCGCCCGGTTCCAACGGGAAGCCCAAGTCCTCGCCAGCCTCAATCACCCCAACATCGCCGCCATCTACGGCATTGAAATTGACCAGGGCGTCGACGCGCGCGCCCTGGTGCTGGAGCTGGTCGAGGGACCCACCCTGGCGGACCGAATCGCGCACGGGGCGATGTCGGTCCCGATTGGCACCGAGATAGCCGAGGCGCTGGAGGCCGCCCACGACACAGGGGTGATCCATCGGGACCTCGGGACAGCTTGAGGTCTACGTCAGCTCGGCCGGCGGCGCCTCTGCGCCGTATGCCATCGCGCAAAAAAATGGTAAGCACCGCGCTTTTTCCTTGACACGTTCTTGGCGGCCGTTTATGTGGAGTCGGCGGTTGTGTCAGCGGGCGGTCCTCGTCACGCAGACCGCGCGCCTACCGCCCGTTCTCGAGCGTCGAGACGAGAGCAGAGGACCACGTGACGTTCGGGCGATAGAGGCCGATCCTGAGGGCTGAAAAGGTGGGGGTTACTATGGGGTCATGCCGCACCATGACGCGTTCTCGGGCACCACTCCTATCCTCACGGCATCAATCGGACTCCAGCGCCGGGCGGAGACCGCAGCGCTTGGCGATGCCATAGCGGAGCTGGCCTCACGCATCCAGGCCGCGACCTTCGAGCTGCTCGTGATGATTCGTGAGTTTGACGAGCGAGAGGGTTGGGGCGGCGGTTTCGCATCGTGCGCCCACTGGTTGAACTGGCGGACGGGCCTCGCTCTCGGCGCCGCGCGCGAGAAGGTGCGGGTGGCGCGCGCGCTGGCCGACCTCCCGCGTCTGAGCGCGGCCATGCGCCGCGG
>CALBET010000959.1 GCA_937888665.1 uncultured Acidobacteriota bacterium | reverse complement strand
CGGCCGGACGACCGCGGCGCTCGGGCTTCGCGCCTATCTGGACGAGGTTTTAGACCGTCTGCACCGTGATGACCGGTCGGATGTGAGACCGCCAGTACCCGCCTTTCGCCCAGCACCAGGCAAAGGCGTCTGGGATTCCGAGTAGCTGCTCTGTGGCCGCTCGTCGGTGCTCGTAACGCATTGTGGCCTCGTGGCCCGCAGCCCGGACAGCTCGGTAGAGCAGTCGACGATCTGATTGCACGAGGGTCTCGTCCTGGTCTAGGACGATGAAGGTCTCGACATCGCTGGTGGACGCCAGGCCGTCCACCAGCGCGGCAAGACAGGCGGCCCGCGCACGCACCTGGGTGCGGTGTCGTCGCCCCGCGTCATAGACCGTCGCCCGAAGGTCGGCGGCTGCCAGTGCTTTCGCGATGGTCTCTTTCCGACCGTCCGCCTCGTCCTTCATATGAAGGTGGTGCTGACCCGGCTTGAGTAGATCGTGAACGACAGCGCGAGCCGAAGTGAGATCCTCCCCCAGCACGACCGCCGCCACCATCAAGTAGTCGCGGTGCTTGGTCTCGTCGACGTAAACGTGGCGAGCGGTCACAACATGCTCCGGTCATCGGATAACCCGCGGTCGTGCGAGCGATTGAACGTGTCGATACGTAGGCCTACCTGCATGCGGGAGACGTTAGTGAGCACGGCCGCCACGCGGCCCGTGCTCAGCGCGCACTTCCGGTGATGTGCTGGGGTTTATCCCACTAAATATTTGTTGGGCTCCTTACGGTGCGATAAAGCTAGCTAGCTAGCTGCCCTGGTTGCTAAGCCAGACGCGTAGATGCTCTGTGAGCAGGTCCTGCATGGTGCGGCCTTCCAGCGCCAGGTGGGCTTTGACCTGGCGGACCAGTTCGACATCTGCGCGGAAGTTGACCTGCTGAGTTGCTGCGGCTGGCGGTGCGACCGCAGCGGGCGTTGTGTCACGGGCCTCGCGCGGGATGGCGGGGTGGCTGCGCTTCGCCCGCTCGCTCAGCGTGCTGGGCCGGCCTTCCGGGCGCGCGCTCATCGGGTGCGCTCCCCGGCGGTGGCGAGGACCGCGCGCAACTTGTCGACGTACATCTCATGCAGCGCGGCAGCTTTCGGGTCGGGCCACTGATCGAGGCCCACGCCGGCCTCCTGTGCTTCAGCGATCCACGTCAGGCGGTGTATCGGCGGATCGAGCACCGCGATCCCCAGCGCCGCGGCGGCGCTGCGAATATCGGCACACCAGCGGTCCATGCGTCGGGTGTATGCGTAGCCGTTGATGATCGTCCCGGCGATCACGAGGGCGGGGTTGGTGTACTCGCGCACGATATCGATGGTGTCCAGTAGACGGTCCAGCCCGTTAAGGGCGTACTGCCCCGGGTCGGTGACGATCACCAGCGCATCAGCGGCCGAGAGCGCGTTGATAGTGAGCTGATCAAGACTCGGCGGGCAATCTAATACAACCAGGTCATAGCGGGCGGCCACGCTCGCCAGGGCGCGGCGCAGCCGCAGCTCCCGGCCTGCCTTCTGAATGACGAGGGTCTGCTGCGCGTCAGCCAGATCCTCGCCGCCGGCAGGCACCACATCGACCCCCGCCCACTCCGAGGCGACGATCGCCGCGTCGAGGCGGTCACCGCTGCCCAGCACGGTCGCCAACGAATGCTCTAAACCGGCACCCTGGTACTCCGGTGCCAACGTCGCCGTTAGGTTGGCCTGCGCGTCCGCGTCGACCGCCAGCACCCGCAATCCCTCCCCCGCGGCCGCTCGGACCAGATTCGCCGTGGTCAACGTCTTCCCGACGCCACCCTTCTGGTTGGCCACCGCCACCGTCATACCCATATCTCGCACCCTTTCAACCTCGCAACCTGTCAACACAGTTTGCGAGGTAGATACACACCACGCAACCTGTGCTGCGGCATTGTTATCAAGAAGTGTTACTAGTAAGCAATAGACCTAGCTAGCTATCTAGGTGACTCGCCGCCCACCATGTCCCGATAACGAAGGTTTTCGGGACGACAGAGCTTGCGGTCGGCTAACTCGACGATCAGATCGTCCGCCGCGCGCCCGCCGCCGCCACCGCGCGGAGCTCGCGGCCTAGCTCTAGTTCAAGTTCGGCGAGCGTGGACGTTCCGGGCATGAAAAAACCCGCCCCCAGTAGGGACGGGTGGTATGCGGTAAGCATACGTCAAGCGGGCGTAAAACGGGGGGCGTCAAGCGGGGCGTCAGACAACGTTGTTCCCGGTGAACTCACCAGGGCGCAGGTTTGGATACGCCACCCGCGGGGTTGGGTAGTTGGCAGGCGTCGAAGTCGGCCGCGGCGAGTTGGTACCACCAGTGATTGCCTACGCCGTCAGCTGGTGACCCGCGGAGCTTGCCCGCTGTGTGGCTGCGTGACGGGTTGATGGTCCCGACCGGGACGCGGTCGCGCGCGGTCTGCACCGGGAATTGCAGGTCACTGTCATTGCTGATCATCACGGCCGCGTCGATGCGCTGTTCGAGCACATCGAGCAACAGATGCGCGGCCACGTTCACGTCCGAACCCTTTTCCTCGCGGCGGGCCACCGACACCATGAACACCGCGTCAGGATCGTCTTGCCCGGCAGCGTCTTTGACCATGAGGGGCCCGCCAGGGTGTACGAGGACCGGGCGGCCGTTGCGGTTCGGGGTGGCCAGCGGTGCCCGCGCGATGCGGTGCACGTAGTTGCCCAGTTCGATGCGATCGGTCGTCTGGGATCGCCGCAGAGCCCGCAGGTATGCGTCTTGCTCACGGTTACCCACCGGGTTATCCGCGCCGGAAATAACCGCCGTGCAGTAGACGACCCGCTCAATCGTCGCGCCGGTCCAGGTCGAGTTATTGGCCACCAGGCGCGCTGCCAGGGCGCGCACGTCGAGCCACCGCCAACCGACCGTGCCCTTGCCGCACAGGCCGCGGCCGCCGTAGTAGAGATTGAAACCGTCGATGTACACGCCTACTCGCATGGGCAGAGACGCTATAGGTCAGGGGTGCACGCCCGCGTGACCAGCACTATTCGGACCCGCAGGGGTCGGGCGGGAGCCCCGTACGTGTCCCAAATTCCCCCGTTCGGGCTGGGCGATTTAGGGACACGGTTGTGGGGAGACCTGGCCGCGTTGCGACACACCACGTCGCGCTCAGTCGTGCGGAAGTGTTCGCAATACCGACGGTTTACGGCGAACAGCCGCAAACGTCCGAGCAAGCACGGCGCGCACTGGTGTCGTGTCGGCAGAGAGGTGTCTCGATAACGAAGGTTTTCGGGACGCGAACCAGGTCGGCAAGACCTCCGATCATGTCAAGAGTCAAGCGGCGTCATCGTCGGGTATCCGCAGTGAGGTTCCAGGCCTTGTTCTCGTCGTAGATCTGTCGGGTTTGGAGACAATGCCAGAGCTGGCCGAGGAATCGGTTGTGGAGGTGACGCGGGGGGCAGCGGCGTGGCGATTCGCCATGTTCCCCAACGGCGCCGGTGGTGCTGGGCGGCCGAGCTCGCAGTTTGGGCGCGGCTGAACTCATCGAAATGTGGCTGGCCCACAACTGGGCGCAACGCACCCGCAACGGCCGGGGGCCACCTCAGCGCTGAACACAACGCGGGTCAGGCCGGGTGCAGCCTTGTGTGACCTCTCCGTCGTCGGGGGCTGCGGACACTATCGTCACGGACAGAACAGGCACGGAAGTGTCGGTTGGGAGCAGTCATACGACTACCGTCTAGGCGGCACCTGGTTGATGGTGAAACCGAACTGTTCCAGCGGTTTGAGGGCGGAATCACCCCTGCCGCGAATAGCAAACGCGAAAACCAAGGAGCTGTTTTTCCCAGATGCGTAGCGAGTAAAACTCGATTGCGTTAACGAATTTCGCATAAAGAAATCGGAGCCGTACTCCAAATAGTAAATAAGTCCGCCACTCCCGCCCCTGTCGCGGCGGGGACGGCAGGTGGCCCCGCCGGTGGCATCGCTGACCTTCGTACCGTTGTTCAAAGTTCCGGGTGCGCAGACAGTTTCCAACCACACATCCCGGTTCCCGGATAGTCCTCCGGTTTCCACAGTGTCTCGCGGCCTGGATGTTTGAGGCTCGTCCGATCCCCCAGTCGAGTTCGCTATCACCCCCACTACGATTAGACACAGGATCAGCACTATCGCACTGCCGATAGCCCACAACGAGTTTTTCGACATACGGATCGTGAGCCCTGGCGACGGTGCAAGACCGTCCGCCATGGGCGATTGTCCGCCGAAGGCGGGGTCACACTGCGCGTAATCCGGTTGGCCGGGAGACCAACTGGCTGTCGCGGGACGGCGGCGATTTGTCCACGCCTGGCCATCCCAGTATCGCTGTCCGCCTGAACCGTCGGGGTCCGGATACCAGTCCGACTCAGCCCGGGTTTCGGCCATCACACAGCCTCTCAGTATGTGCAGTCGCTGGTGCGAGAATATTCGGGGTTCGGCATTTCGCCAGCGAAGTTTCGCCCTTTTCGGATTGGATCGCTGCCACGGTACCGGGACTTTGACGTCGACGAGGACTCATTCTTCCGTTACAAACCTACGAACTGGTGTTCTCCCGAAAATGAGGGCTTTCGGGACAGCGGGGCGACAGCAACGGGGGAGAGGCCGGTGGCCCGCCGGTCCGCGCGGTGGGTGGTCCGCCCCCCCGCGGGCAACGTTCAATAGCCCATGTCAACTCGGCGGCTTGAGTCTGTCCCGGCGAAGTCGGCCTAACCCCAGTGCTGCTCGCGGTACTCAAACATGTCATCGCCGTGCTGTTGCTTCGTCGCATTCCCCGTTCGCACCCAGAACTCTTCGGTGTTGCCGCCGGCAGATCCTTTGGGAGGCTTGGCAAAGACAGGCTTACCAGAGGGGGCCACCGAAACAACGCAAATGTCTTTGCCGCGAACGGACTCGAATCGAACGCGCACGGTCCCTGCGGTTGCCACGGAGAGGTTGGTGTCCAAGAGCTGTCTGAGGAAGAGTTCGTATCCGTCGGAATTACCCTTGTTGCCGAGCGTGCTGAAGTCGTTCTGTATGCCGAGGATCTGGCCCTGGTCGTCGACACCGATCAGAAGTGTGCCGCCTTCAGCATTCAGAAAGCCGCACACCGTCTTGACAACGACATGTTCGATCTTCGAATCTGGCTGCTGCGTATGGAGATTCCACCGTGCTGTTGATTTGAACTCGGTGGTTTGGGATTCGCCGGCAGCTATGACGTCCTCTATCGTTGCATCCGGCGGCGCCTGTTCGGCCCCCCACAATGTGGCGAAGCCTTCACGTACCACCTTGGCGATCATCGAGCGGCGTCGGTCGAGGAATGTCGGATAGTCAAGTTGCTCCCAGCCGACAGGCAAGGCGTGTAGGTACACCTGCCTCTTGAGCCGGTCGGCCGATACTGTCGCTGCCATCGTCGACCAATACTCGCTGGGGCCTTTGTCGCTGATCGACGCGTTCTCGGCCCAGTCCAGGAATGCCATGTTGGCGATGGCGTTGACCTGGCGCGTACTTGTGACGCCGATGTTGGCTAGGTACTTTTTGGGGAATAGGTGATGCCGTTCCATTGACCGAGGCGCGATCGTCGAGGGCTCAAGCAGGTGCCGGACCTTGATATTGCTGAACAGCACTTCGGCATCTAGCAGGTGCAGCGCAGCAAGGTAAGCGAAGAGGGCCGGCGAACGTGAGGAGGACGTGTCGAGCCGGTTCGTGAGCGAGATCTCCCAGTAGTCGTTGGTGAAGTTCGCGGCGACAATGCGATCCAGTTCGGCGACGAAGGCCTCCCCATCGCCTTCGGCCATATCGCGGATACGGCCGAGGTCCGACTCCAGCTGCGATTCTGGCGACGATGTATATCGCCCAGTCGTGTGGGCCATGAAGAACCACCGACTGATCACCGGGCGAAGCGAATGAAGGTCTAGACCGAAATCGAATCGGCCGATGAGCCAAAGTGCGTAGCTGAACAAGACGGCGTTATTAGAGGTGATCATTCGGCGGGTGCGAAATCCTGCTGTATAGAGACACTTTAGGAATTCATGCCAGTTCGTCAGGTCGAGCACGAGCTCTTGGGCAGCAGCAAGCGTTGCGAATTGTGCAGTCCGCCGGTCGGCGCTGACGGTGCCGGTATCAAGGTCTTTGCCGCGCAGGATGCTGTAGACGAATTGGAGGCGGGCCCGGCGGAAAGCAAACGCCACTCCGACTCGGAGCATCTGATCAGGGCTGGGCTCGATGTAGGGGTTCCGCGGACTTGCTCCAGTTACTGACGGATCCACTGCGGCCCGGCTGAATGCTTCGAGTTCGCGGCGCCCCTTCTCCCAGTGCACAGACATCAAAGTGAGAATGAAATCTGCCTGGTTGAGCTTGACGCCCTCGGAGTTGATTCGAACGAAGATCTCAGCGACCTGCTCTTCGTCTGCAGTCTTGTCAAGTTCGATCACCTGAAATCGGAAGGCCTCAAGGTCGTGTACCCGGTTGATGTGATCCTCGAGGAGGTCTTCGTCGGTTTGAGACAGACCGTCGTCGCGGATGTCACTGAGCTGCTTCAGGAATTGCCGAACCGTCGGCCGGTAACCCTCCGTCCACAAAGCCGTGATGTCGGGGATGAATTCTGGGTCGCGCTCGATCGCTGCATCCGTCACCTCGAACGTTTCGTCGGCTGGCCTGAAGGCAATGCGAATTCTCTTCTGCTCGAACGTCTTTGTAAGCACGTGCTGCCCTGTGAGAACGGCATACAGAGAAGTCAGGCGTTGCTGGCCGTCAACGATCAAAAGTCGTGGCGGGCCTGTCTCGCTTTCGCCGATCTTTCTCGTGCCCGTATCGACGCCTGTTTCCCAGAGCATGATGGTGCCGATCGGATATCCGCGGTACATGGAATCGAACAGGTCGCGGGCCTTCGCAGATGACCACACGAATGGGCGCTGTATGTCTGGAAGTGCGATGCGCCCGGCTCCGATGTCGAGCACTAAATGGCGCAGCGTGTAGCCGGTGTCTCGATATAGTGTTGCCAACCCAACATCCTCCCCAGGCGCGCTCGGACTGCGCGAAGTCGTTGTCGCCAGATCGCTGCCGCGAGACCGGTCAGATGGATCGATACCCAAAGCAGATTCGCTGACTGTAACCGACCGCACACCTGCTCGTAATCACCATGCCGCCGCACATTTGCCCGACTGCTCAGCCTCACCCTCAGCGACTCAGATCCCCCGTGATAGCCACCCTGAGAGTGGATCAACGCATAAAGCCGATGGGCGCCCACAGCCTTGGCGAGGCGGCTCAAATCGGAACCGAGGAGTGAGTTGCTGGTAGATCCTCATGCGAGATATCTGTAGGCGGTGGCCCGACCTATGCTGAAGGCGGTGGCCAACTCTTTGACGGGTTCGCCGGTTGCGGCCAGTCGGCGTAGTTGTTCTCGGCGTTCGGCGCTGAGTTTGGGGGGTTTGGTGGCTGGCAACTGACGTGCCCGCCGGGATTGGCGTGAGGCAGCGCGGCGTTCCCTACCGAGTTCGAGCTCAAGCTCGGCCAGGGTCGCCATGATCGCGGCGACTGCACGACCGGTGGGGGTGGCGGTGTCGATCCCTTCGCGTATGGCGCGCAATAAGATTCCGCGCTCTCCGAGTTCGGCAATGGTACGGGTGACTTCGGCGACGGAGCGACCGAGGCGGTCGATGGCGGTGACGACGACGGTGTCGCCGCCACGCGCGTAGGCGAGCATCGAGACAAGTCCGGGGCGGTCGGTCTTCGCTGAACCCGACAGTTTGTCGGTGAAGACCCGGCTGGTCTGGACACCAGCAGTTGTGAGCGCAGCGAGCTGTGCGTCGAGGTCTTGGCCGGTGGTGCTTACACGTGCGTAGCCGATGATCGTCGTCATGCCGACGACTGTCTCATTACCCACTGACAGGCGGGATTCGAGAAACGGGGTGTGAGACAAGAAACGAGACACCGCGACCTGGGAAAACAGGGGAGGGGAGGAGGGCCTGGTGGGCTGTCTCGTTTCTTTAGTTTTGAGATTGCAGGACTGTCACCGATTAGGAATAAGT
>CALBET010000958.1 GCA_937888665.1 uncultured Acidobacteriota bacterium | reverse complement strand
GCCGAGCTGACGCGAGTACAGGATGTGATCCGGTTTGTATCCTTCGGGGTACAGCACCAGGCCCAGTTCGGTCTGGTCGGTCACTTCCTCGCCCACCGAGTGGTAGTGGAAGCTGAACCGCACACGCGAGTCCGCTTCGAACAGCCGCCCGGTGCCATCCGGATACACGTCGCCGTTCTTCCCAACCGCGTATTCATTCAAAAACGCATCGCCCGAACTGTCCGCCAATGGCGCCTCCGGGTCCGTCACCGCGTAGGTCAAGGCGTGATGCACGACCCGCAGATCGCCCGCCTTCGTCTGAACGGCCTGGATGTATCTGTCAGTCTCGAGCCCTGACGGCACGATGTAGTCGCCCCACCAGTCGCCCGCCTCGGCCGGCACCGTGTGCGGCGGAGACTTCACGATAAGGTCCGGCTCGATGGTCCAGGCGCCAAATTCCTGAAACTCCACCGGGGTCGGCGCGTCGGCCGCGTTGCCGCGAGGCGCGCCCGCGTCAACCCAGACCCCGATGGTGGCGATTTCGTCATCGGTCAGCGACCGGTCATTCTTGAAGGCCTGGACACCCACTTTGGGGTCCACATGCCATGGCGGCATCTCGCGCGCCTCAACCTTGGTGCGAATCGACCGCGCCCAGGGCCGGGTCTCCTGATAGTTCATCAGCGACATCGGCGCCATGTTGTTGGGCCGGTGGCAGACCTGACAGGACCGCTGCAAAATCGGCTCGATATCCTTGTGGAACGTCGGGCTGTCCGGCACCTCCGCCGATGCCAGGGTCGGAACCGTCATTATCACCATGGCCACGACCGCCGCGAGCGTAGAAAGCAGCGCACCAAGTCTGGCGTTTCTCATGCCGTCACCTCCAAAAAACCCCACGAAAACAGGATGTCGGCCCGCAGATGTTGCGAGCCGTCGCCTGCTCGTTAACCCGTGTAGTCTAACCTCGCCGGCCGTCGTTGTCCACCTGGACAGCCTCCTCTCGTGCCGGCACGGGGTGTGGTACGATCGCGACGGTTCTTCACATTGACGGAACCGTGAACCCCGTCTCTTCACGGCACGTTCCATAAACTCCTATGATCGTCGGCATCCCCACAGAGACCCTCCCAGGCGAACGGCGCGTCGCGACGATTCCCGCCACGGTTCCGACGCTGACAAAAGCGGGGCTCGATGTCCTGATCCAGGCCGGCGCCGGCCTGGCCGCCGGGTTCCCTGACGAGGCCTACGCCGAGAAGGGCGCCCGCATCGCCTCCGACCGCGCCCAGGTGTTCGCCGAGGCGGACGTCATCCTGCAGGTCCGGGCCCTGGGAGCGAATCTGATATACGGACGGGCCGACCTCGAGCGACTACGCGCCACCCAGATCGTCATTGGCTTCTCCGAGCCGCTCGGTGAGCCGCAGGCGGCTCGCGACCTCGCCGGCCGTGGAGTCACCGCGTTCTCCATGGAACTGATTCCCCGAATCACGCGGGCGCAAAGCATGGATGCCCTGTCTTCGATGGCGACCATCGCCGGCTACAAGGCGGTGCTGATGGCGGCCGCAGCGCTGCCACGCATGTTTCCGATGATGATGACAGCCGCGGGCACCGTCGCCCCGGCGCGCGTGTTCGTGGTGGGAGCGGGCGTGGCCGGCCTCCAGGCCATTGCCAGTGCCCGTCGCCTGGGCGCCAAGGTTGAGGCGTACGACGTGCGACCGGCGGTGAAGGAGCAGGTGGAGAGCCTGGGCGCCACGTTTGTGGATCTCCCGCTCGACACGGACAGGTCGGAAGACACGGGCGGCTACGCCAAGGCGCAGGACGAAACGTTCTACGTACGGCAGCGCGAGATGATGAGCCGGGTCGTGGCGGCCAGCGACGTGGTGATCACGACGGCCTTGATTCCCGGTCGCGCGGCCCCCGTGTTGATCACCGACGAGATGGTGTCGGGCATGAGTCCGGGCTCGGTGGTGGTCGATCTGGCCGCCGAGCGGGGCGGCAACGTCGAGCCCTCGCGACCCGACGAGACGGTGGTGGCGCACGGCGTGACCATCTTCGGACCCACAAACCTGCCGGCCACGGTGCCGTACCACGCTAGCCAGATGTACGCGAAGAATCTGTCCACGCTGCTGCTTCACCTCGTCACCGACGGGACGCTGCAACTCGATCTCAGGGACGAAATCACGCAGGGAACCCTGGTGTCGCACGACGGTCACGTGGTGCATCCCCGCGTGCGCGAACTGCTGGGCTAATGCCTAGGAACTGACGACACCATGGACACGTTTCTGCCACTGCTGACCATCTTCATGCTCGCCGTCTTTGTCGGCGTCGAGATCATCACGAAGGTGCCACCGCTGCTGCACACGCCGCTCATGTCCGGCAGCAACGCCGTCTCCGGCATCACCATTATCGGCGCGCTACTGTCGGTGGCCGCGGAGGGCAATCTCCCGACCATGCTCGGGTTCCTCGCCCTGGTGTTGGCGACGATCAATGTGGTCGGCGGGTTCCTCGTCACCCATCGCATGGTGGCCATGTTCAAGAAGAAGGACTAAGGTTATCCGTGCTATCCGTTTTCATCGACTTCACGTATCTGCTGGCGTCGGTCCTCTTCATCTTCGGCATCAAGGGATTGACGCACCCGCGCACCGCGGTCCGCGGCAACCTGCTCGGCGCCACCGGCATGCTGCTGGCGGTGGTGGCCACGCTGGCGGACCGACAGGTGTTCGGGGCCGGGCCCCAGGGCCTGGCGTTGATCCTGGCCGGCGTGTTGCTGGGCTCAGCCATCGGCGCCACCCTGGCACTCAAGATACAGATGACCGCGATGCCACAGATGGTGGCATTGCTGAACGCGTTCGGCGGTGGCGCCTCGGCCCTCATCGCCGGCGCGGTACTGGCGGAAACGGCGGACCCGAGCACACAGACCGCCGTGGCCACCGTGACCTCCGGCATCATCGGCTCCGTCACCTTCTGGGGCAGCCTGGTTGCGTTCGACAAGCTGCAGGGACTGATGCTGCCGGACAACCCGGTGCATTTTCCCGCCCAGCAGGGGCTGAACGTCCTGCTCGCACTGGGCGCCGTGGGGCTGGGGGCGTGGGTCGTCTCGGACCCAAGCCAGCTGGGCTCGTACGGACTCCTGGTCGCCGTCGGGTCGGTCCTGGGCATCCTGCTGACGATCCCCATTGGCGGAGCCGACATGCCGGTGGCCATCGCCCTCCTCAACTCCTATTCCGGACTGGCGGCCGCCTCGACCGGTTTCGTCCTGAACAACAACATCCTGATCATCACCGGCTCGCTTGTCGGCGCGTCCGGCCTCATCCTGACCCAGATCATGTGCAGGGCGATGAACCGGTCGTTGATGAACGTTCTCATGGGCGCCATCGGACCGGCGAGCGGCCCCGTGCAGGGCGCCGACGAGGTCTACGCGGGCCGCGTGAAGAGCACGACGCCGGAAGAGGTGGCGATGCTGTTCGACGGCGCCCGACGCGTGGTCATCGTGCCGGGCTACGGAATGGCGGTCGCCCAGGCGCAACATCAGGTGCGGGACCTGGCGAATCTCCTGGAATCGAGGGGCACTGAGGTGGAGTTCGCGATTCACCCGGTGGCGGGTCGGATGCCGGGACACATGAACGTGCTGCTGGCCGAAGCCAACGTCGACTACGACAAGTTGCGGGAAATGGACGACATCAACCCGTCGTTCGAGCAAACCGACGTGACCCTCATCATCGGCGCCAACGACATTGTCAATCCCGTGGCGCGGACCGACCCCTCTAGCCCGATCGCGGGCATGCCGATCCTCGACGTCGACAAGTCCCGCACGGTCGTGGTGGTCAAACGGAGCCTGTCCCCCGGATTCGCGGGCATCCCCAACCCGCTGTTCGCCGCCGACAACACCGTCATGCTGTTCGCTGACGGGAAGAAGGCGGTGCTCGACCTGATCACCGCTATCAAGGACGGGTAAGCGGCCCGAGGCGAGCTGCCTGATCGCATCGACGCCGACGCGTTCGACGGTCGGTCGCCTCCCGGTGGGACGGAGCCGGCTTGTTATGATCCGCACGGTCTGGCAACCGGGAACTCTGCAGGTTGCCGGGAGACCGCTCATCATGTCGAAGAGACAAATCGCCAACACGACACCGCCCTCGCCGGCGCCAACGACCTCCGAGTACATCGTCGGCCCGGCGTACGACTGTGCCTTCTTTCTGTTGCCACCGACATTCGCGCTCTGTCTGGGCATTCTGATCGCCGATTCGGGATTCGCCAACACCGACTTTCTGTTCTACGACCACGATGTGACCGGGTCCGGCTTGCTGGTCGGCATCCTCATTCACGCGCATCTGTTCGCCGTCTTCTTCCGCAGCCACGCCAACGCCGCGATTCGCACGCTACACCCCTATCGATTTCTGCTGGTGCCGGTGGTGCTCTACCTGGCGATGGTCTCGTCGCCATGGGTGCTGATTTCCGTCTCGGTGCTGGCGACGTTCTGGGATGTGTATCATTCGGCGCTCCAAACGTTCGGATTCGCGCGGATTTACGACAGCAAAGCAGGCAACGACCCTCGGGTCGGCCGCCAGCTCGACTGGTATCTCAACCAGCTGCTCTACGTCGGACCGATTCTCGCCGGCGCGACGATGATGGACCATGTGGAGGACTTCCTCGAGTACGAGGAGTTGGGCGCGACGTTCTTTACCTCGATTCCCGGGTTCATGGCGACCAACCAGGGCTACTTCACGTGGTCGATTCTCGCCGGCGGGGGCGGGTTCCTTGCGTACTACGTCTGGGCGCAGGTGCGGCTCCAGCGGCAGGGGCACGACATCTCCATGCAAAAGGTGTATCTGCTCGTCAGCACCGGAGCGGTCTCCATTTATACCTGGGGCTTCAACACGTTCGGTGAAGCGTTTTTCATCATGAACCTGTTCCACGCCCTGCAGTACTTCGGCATCGTCTGGGCGTTCGAGCAGAAGAACCTGATGAAGCTGTTTCGCGTCGATCAGCTCCCGTTCGGTAAACCGTTGACGCTGTTACTGTTCGTCGGCATTACCGGCGCCTACGGGTTCTGGGTCGAAGCGATCGATACTGGTATCGAAGCCCTGTGGGCGATCACGCTGGTTGTCTCCATCATGCACTTCTGGTACGACGGGTTCGTCTGGTCGGTGCGGAGGAAGCAGGTGTGACACACAGGGCGACGGAATCTGGAGCGGGCGGGGAGGCCATTGACAACCCGGCGGACACGGTACCGCCGGTGCTGCAGGTCACGGTCGATCAGGTTTTGATTCAGCGGTTTCTGCTCGACATCATCGTCGTCGTGGCGATGGCCGGCCTGATGGTGGAAATCGCCGAGGACGGCCTGGGGATGGACGACCCCTACGACCTAGTCGACCTGTTCAGCCTCAGCTACGAGGCTAATATCCCCACCTGGCTCTCCGGCACCATGCACGCGACCTCCGCGATACTGCTGGCCTTGATCGCGAGCCGCACGCTGCAGAACGGGGGACGATTCGTGCGGCATTGGTGGGGCCTCTCCATCGTCTTCGCGTACATCTCGATCGACGAATTCGTGACCCTCCACGAGGCGATGAACTCCTGGTTCGACTTCGATGGCGTGCTGTACTTCGGATGGGTCATCCCCGCCGGCATCATCGTGTCGATCTTCGTGCTGTCCTACCTTCAGTTTCTCGCGCACATCCCCGCCATCACACGGTTCCGGTTCGTCAGAGCCGGCGCGATCTTCGTAGGCGGCGCCATGGGAGTGGAGCTGGCCCTTGGGTACTGGACCGACCTCCACGGCAGCAGTAACCTCGGCTATGCCCTCATCGACTGGGTCGAGGAGACCATGGAGATGATCGGCGCCGGGCTGTTTCTGGCCGCCAACGTCGCCGTGCTCATGGACCAGACCGGTCAACTCCGTATCGTCGCCGGCCCCGCCAAGGCCCCGGGCGACAGCCCCGACGATGCCACTCTCACCGATGCCCTCGCTTCATCGACATCTGAGTCGGAAGCCGGCTAGCCGCTCGAACGACGCCCACCGTGGTCTCCGTGACGGAATCGGTCGCCGTGCTCACAATATCGGGGGTCCGGCTCGTCCGCGACGGCACCACCATCCTCGACGACATCGACTGGCAGGTGCGGGCGGGCGAACGATGGGTTCTCCTGGGCCCCAACGGCAGCGGCAAGAGTTCGCTCTGTCAGATCGTGACGCTGTATCAGCACCCCTCCCGCGGGACAGTGTCGGTCCTGGGCGGCGAACTCGGACGTGTCGACGTGCGGGCGCTTCGCCGACGCATCGGGGTCACGAGCGCGGCGCTGGCGGCGATGATGCCGCGAACACTCACCACAGAGCAGATCGTGGTAGCCGGCAAGCATGCCGCCCTGGCCCACTGGTGGAACACCTACGACGGCGACGATTGGGAGCAGGCGCGCACCTGCCTCGCCCGCGTCGGCTGCCGCGGCCACGCCGAGCAACGCTTCGAGACGTTGTCCTCGGGTGAACGCCAGCGTGTGCTCCTCGCACGCGCCCTGATGACCGACCCTGGCCTGCTGGTGCTGGACGAGCCGACGGCCGGACTCGACCTGGCCGGTCGCGAACAGCTCATCCAGACGCTGACCCGGCTTGCCCGGGACCCGCAGGCCCCGCCACTTATCGTCGTCACCCACCATGTCGACGAAATTCCGCCCGGGTTCACCCATGCCCTGCTACTGGCCGGCGGCCAGATTCGCGCCGCCGGTCCGATCGCCGAGGTGCTGACCAGTGAACGGCTGACCGACTGCTTCGGAATTTGCCTGGCCGTCGAGCGTCGTCACGACCGCTGGCGGGCCTGGGCCACCGGCTCGGCCGAGCCGCTCTAGTGGTGCCGCGGTAAGATTGGACGCTTAGGGCTCTGACATGCCGACACGCGGATCCACTCTTCGACGATACGCGTTGTACCAAATGCCGGGACTGCTCGTCGCGATGGGCGTCGTGGCCGCCCTGGCTCGATGGGCGGGACTGCCGCGATGGGGTGCCGTGGCTTTGGTCGTCGCCTGGGTGCTGAAAGACGCGGCGCTGTATCCGTGGCTGCGCTCGGCCTACGAACCGGACTCTCGGTCGGTCATCGAGCGGATGGTAGGGCTGGCGGGGATCGCCGTCGAACGGTTGGCGCCGCGCGGCTATGTGCGGGTGCGCGGTGAACTCTGGCAGGCGGAGCCGACCGCGCCCGGCATGGCGATCGAGGCAGGTCACCCCGTCACGGTCTACTCCATCCGGGCCGGCCTGTTACTGGTGCGGCCAGGAGTCGACGCCTCGCCTGACAGGCCCCCTAGCAGCCCGTGGTGAAAGTCCC
>CALBET010000957.1 GCA_937888665.1 uncultured Acidobacteriota bacterium | reverse complement strand
AGCGCTAGCTCGCCTGGACGATGTGTGTACCCATCAGCTGTTTGAGAGCCGCACCCACCTCGGCGCCACAGGGGCGGCAGAGTGTGTGGAGTTGGGCGTTCCCGGTGGCCTTCAAGCGAGGCATGCCATCGCTGAGGCGAACGAGTTCGCCATCCTGAACCTGGATCATTGTTGCCTCGGTAATAATGCGTCCCTGGCAACGGTCGCAGACTCCCCACATAGTAGGCTCCCTCCCGACTCTGTGAGTTTCGACAGGGTCTCTGACTCTGAGCAGCAATTGTTAGTCACGTATTAATCACATTAACGTCACTGAGGAAGAACGATTGGACGGGCTCATACGCGGTGGTTGGTCTGGGATTGAACCTGTAACTGTCGAAGAACCTAGCCTTTCCGGGTGATTCGGATGTTCTCCGGAGTTCCACCCTCAGTAGTCACGCGGCTGATTCGGTCTGTCGACTGCTGCCTCAACCGATACGGAAGTCGGTCGTGGTGCCGACGATGTTCTTATCGGGGCGAGCTGTCACGACGCTGACGTAACGTTTGACGTTCGCCGCAAGGAGTGCCGCGTGCAGGTTTCCGACAATGCCGACGTAGTACAACGCTCGTTGCAGTTGTTGGCGGCTCACCGCAACGAACTCTCTGCGCACTTCTTCGGGCGCCTGTTTGGGCGTCACCCGCAACTCCAGTCGTACTTTGTGGATTCGAATCATGCGTGGCTAGAGCGAAAGTTCGCTTCTGCGCTGCGCTCGATCATGCAGGCGGCCACCTCACCTCAGGAGTTTGAGAAGCAGCTTGGTTCGTTGCGTGAGACCCATCAGGACCGAGCGGTGGAGGCGGAACACTTCGCTCTGTTTGGGGACGTGCTGCTGGAGACGCTGGCGTACTACGGCGGGCGCGGCTGGACGCCGGACGTTGAGGCGGCCTGGCGGTCCGTGCTGGCCACTGTTGTGGGGGCGATGGGTGCACCCTACGAGTTGGCCGCCGACAGCAGCTTGCCCAACAGAGATGCCGCTGCCGCGTAGTCCAAGCTCCGTGCCTGCCCTGGTTTGACGCATTCCTGAGGGTGACTGCAACATCCGAGCAGGCGCTGCACACCGCAGCGCCCAGCTGATGGGCGGTCCGATGACGCAGCACATTCCCCACGCCACGCTAGAGACGGTTGAGATCGGCGAGCAGCCGGTCACCCTGCGGTTCATGACCGAGGACGATGCCGCGATTTTGCTTGCGTTCGCCCAGATGCTCCCGCCGCATGATCTGATCTTCCTCCACCGCGACATCACTCAAACCGAGGAGGTCAGCGCCTGGATCGAGGATCTGGAGCACGGGCTCGAGGGCGTGATCCTCGCGGTCGCCGCCGATGGAAACGTGCTCGGCTATTCGTCGGTCTCACGCAGCCCGCTGTCCTGGAATCGCCATATCGCGGAATTGCGAGTGCTGGTCGGCGAGCCAGGTCGTGGCCACGGACTCGGCCGTGCGCTGACCGCGGAAGCGTTCCGCATCGCGGAGGACCTGGGTGTGCGCAAGATGGTCGCGCAGATGACGATCGATCAGCAGGGCGCGATCCACACCTTCAAGCGGCTCGGGTTCACCTCGGAAGCGCTGCTGCACGATCACGTGATGGACGAAGACGGCACCACGCTGGACCTGGTGATCATGAGTCAGGACGTGTTCGCGTTCGAGCATACGCTGGCGCACCTCGAAGACTGAGGCTGGCACGAGCGGCGGGCGAAGGTGGGTTGGGAGAATTTGGTCGGGGAGGCCGGATTTGAACCGACGACCACCTGTCCCCCAGACAGGTGCGCTACCAGACTGCGCCACTCCCCGAGCGAATTTCGATGCTAGCAGAGCGAGGCCCTAGTGGGCGCACAGAGCCTTGGGTGGCCATGTATCCGTGACGAGGTTGAGAATCGGATATTGACCAGGCGGTGCGGCGGGGCCAGAACGAGTCCTACTCCGGTTGACACCGCGGGCACACGCGCCCCGCTTTGATCTCTTGCTGAATAGTCGCCAGCAGTTCGACAGGGACTCGCGCTCCATGTCTGCAGGCGAAGGTAACGATTACCTGGGATGAGCGAGTGGACACAGAACTTGTAGACCACATGATCGTCACCTAGATCCTACTGTCCGGCCTCCGTGCCTCCCGGTTCGAGAAAAGAATATTGAGTATCACCATAAACCGTCAAGCGGATCTGTTGCCCCGGCTGAGGCGAGGTAGCCGTCGCTCTGCTTCGAAATCGCGCCAACGCGCCGCGCCACCTGTCTGGCTGGCCGCGCTGCTGACCGAGGTCTGGACGAGCGAGGGAATGCCAGAGGCGATGCTGCCGAGGCTTGCCGTCAGTCCGCCGGCGCGATCCACGCGTGGCTACATCAACTACCGGCGCGCGCCGTTTCGGATTGTGGTGCGAGTCGACGAGGACGAGCAGGTGATGCGAAACACGCTGCTGCACGAGCTGGCGCACGCCGTGCATCGGACGCACGCATTCGAGCCAGCGCCCTGCGCATGCGATGCGCGCTGCGTGTGGGACGGTCACGGTCCAATCTTTAAGCGGCACCTGGCACGCCTCGAACATCGATTTCAGGCGGGCACGCACTCACGGTGGGGGCTAGCTGGCTGTCGAGGGCTGCGGCGCGTCCCCGCTCGGACGCCGTGGCACTCCTCGATCCCATGTCCGCGCGGGTGAGTGCTAGGCCAGGCCAGCCTGACTGGCGAGGGCGACGAGGATGATGCCGGCGGTGGCAATCACCACATACTCAGCCGCGACTAGCCGATTGAGGTGTCGCGTGAGGTGGGAGTGGAGCAGGCCGCTGACGAGGAAGAACGCGAGTAGCAGTGTGAGGCCGGCGAGGTATCCGCCGACGGGGATGAAGTAGAGCGCCCAACGTGCCTCGGCGACGACGAGGCCGGTGACAGCTGCGAAAATCAGCGTCTCGACTGGGTCGACCTGTCCTTCGCGGAAGATCTCGATGCCGAGCATCGTGCCGACGATTGCGGCGGTGATCAGTGCCGGGATCAGATCGATGTCAAGGACATAACTCAGCGAAAGCAATGTGAACGCGGCGAAGTAGGCGGCACCGGTGGCGACCAGACGTGCCAGCGGATACACGGGTGAGTTGATTCGAACCGAGGCGACCTGCGCGGCGAGCACGGCGGTGAACAACAGCGCGCCGAGCAGCGCGGCGGGGATCACGAGGTAGCCACGGGCGTTGTGTTCGATTAGCAGCGGTATCGAGACGGCGACCAGCGCGGGGAGAAAGAGGTACGGCGTGGTATCGGCGCGGTCGCGGACGCGGTGGAAGGGGCGGGGCCAGGCATCGCGGAGCATGCCATCGGTGCCGAGGATCGCCATCACCGATGCGAAGAGCAGCAGCCAGCGTGGAGTCGGCTCGATGCCGACGAACATCAGGAACGTTGCGCCCATCAGCAGCGCGAGGATGACCAGCGGTGCGGTGATGCGCACCCCGTCGAACCAGCGAGGTTCGCGAGGCGGTTCGGTGCTGGGCGGTGGCTCGGGCCACTGTGTGGGTGGAGTCGGCGGTCGCTCGACGTCCAGCAGGTTGGGCGGTTCAGCCCCGATGATCGCCGGCGACACAGCTATTTCCGCTCGCTTGTCATCTACTTCGGTGGAGGCTGTGTCGGGTGAGACCGGAGCCGCCTCGTCGATCTCGTCGATTGACTCGTCAGCAGCGAGGTCGTCGTCGAAGAGATCGTCATCTTCGTCGAGACGGTCCTCGAGGGTGGTCTGGTCGTGCTCGTCGCTCACGGTCTTGCTATCACTCGTTCGTCTCTACTCGGCGGCGAAGGTGCGCTCTGCTTCGCCGAACATCTCTGCGGCGTTGCGGTAGCGGATGCGGTCGCGCTCCTCCTCGGTCAGGCCGACCTGGTCGAAGATACGCTCCAGGTTGGTGACGTGGTCGGCGATCTCATCGTTGCCGCAGTCCGAACCCCATGTCAGCTTCTCGACGCCGATCTCGTGCCCGACAAGCCGGCGCTCGACGGCGTGGCGTTCGATCGTCTCGCCGCCGGACATGTCCAGGTAGACGTTGTGGCGCCAGCGGGTGACCGAGGCGGCCTCGTCATAGTTACCGGTGCCGCCCATGTGGGCGCCGATCAGTTTCAGGTTCGGGAAGTTGTTCGCAATCGTGTCCATGTGGAACGGCCGCATGCGGGTGGCGGAGACGTCCCGTCCGCTCGCGCGGGGGCTGTTCTGCATGTCGCTGTAGCTCTGGGCCGCTTTCGGGTCCCGACGCGGGTGAGTGATCGAGTAGTCGATGCCGCCGCCGATGACGCCCATGTGCATCAGGATCGGCATGTCCAGCTCCTCGGCGGCCTGGTAGACACCGAAGTACTTGTAGTCGTCGTAGGGGCGGCGGACGCCGATCATCTTCAGGCCGCGGTAGCCGAGTCCGTGCAATCGCTTCACATCGCGGTAGGTAATTTCCTCTGGGTCGATCATCGCCGAGGGGAGGAACAGGTCCTCGTGGCGTCGGGCGTAGATCAGCGACT
>CALBET010000956.1 GCA_937888665.1 uncultured Acidobacteriota bacterium | reverse complement strand
GATTTGGCCGGCGCAGCGTTACGCAGCGTGACCCGAACTATAAAGGAGAATGCCCTGTTTCATTTGGATTGACAACGTTTTGTGTACACCGAGGATACGGGACCCCCTAGAAGCCACCGCGGTTCACCAGATTTTGCATGGCTAAACGCCCAGTAGGCCGTCAAAATCCGGACCCCAGATGAGCTCGATGCCGCAGCTTCGACATGCTGTGGTCCATGTTGGATCTCTTGGCTGAGACTCCACTGCAAGCAGGCACCGACCGACCCTCTGGCCGGCGGCCTCGAGCCTTGCCCGATAGCCCGCCAACTGCCCAATCCCCGTGCGCATCTGAGCGGTGACGTTCAGGTCGGTGAGGCTCTTGGCCTCCACTAGGTTGCGTACTCCGTTGGCGTCCCAACAGAGATCGAATTCTGGGCCGCCATTAGGACGAAGCGCTTGGTGACCCGACTCCTGGAGGATGGACGCCACGGCCGCCTCGATGGCCCGATGCGAATCAAGCGCTCGCTCCAGCTTGGCTGGGTCCCTCTGGAGAAGAACCTCGTTGCCGGCCTGGCGGCTAAATGAAGCGCCGGAGTGCTCCTCGAATACTCGGGTGCCCCACGCCTTCCTTCTCTTCGTCACCAGAGCCGCTGGAGGCGGACCTGCAGCTGCGAACTCCCACGTGATGTACACGGGTTTGTCCCCGGACACCTGCACGGTCCTGCCAAGCCCTGCGTAGGTGAACGGCGCCTTAGTTGACGCCCTCGTGAAGACATGAACAACAGCACCGTCCTCGAGCATCGGCGCGACATCCTTGTGGTGTCGAGCTGCGCGGCGGGTCGTTTCCCAGATGAGCCTTCGGCCCTTTTCATCCCACTGGTTGGGGTAGTCGTGTCCGGTCTGTCCAGCGATGCCCACGTTGCAGAAGATGTAGGTCTCGCCCCCAACGCAGATCCAACCGTTGTTCCATCGACCAGTTGTCCTCGTCACTGCCTCGCCTGTCAGAGGAGAGGTCCGCCTGGTCCTCGGCGACGCCCACCACCTGCCCTTCGCCGACCACACCTTCGACCGCGTCTACCACGTTGGCGCCGCAGCGAGCTATGGCGACGCGAGCCAGGCATTCCGGGAGATGGCGCGGGTCGCGCGACCGGGGACCCGCATCACCGTGGTCGACGAGCAGCTCGACACCAGCCGCGACAACACCCTGCGGGACCACCTGGCCTTTCGCCTGCTCACCTTCTACGACACCGATCCCCACTGCCCCGTAGAGCTCCTCCCCGACGGCGCTGAAGACATCCGGTCCTTCCAGCTGAGCCGCTTTCTGTACTGCATGAGCTTCCGGATGCCGAGCCTCTCTCGAGCCACCTGACTGTCGGTCGGACTCTGGCTGCACGTCGTCGGACACCTGCGCCAAATGCACGCAGCGAAGATCACCTCTCCCTATCGAATCGATTCCTCTAAAACTGGTATTTAACGCTATCTCTCTCTCTCCGCGCGGACACTTGCGCTCCACGCGCCCCCGACGGATCGTCAGTCTGCGGGCACGACGCCCAGAATGCCGCCGATTCGCCGCGGCAATACACCCCGGAGAGACCATGAGCAGCCCACAGCCAGCCGCATTCGCTCGCGCGTGGTCGACCATCCTTCGGCACGGGGTGGGTTGTCGCGCGGAAGCGGGTTCTCGTGGAACAAGGCGTTGCGGACGCCTACCAGTCGGTCGGAGCGCCGTTCGTGTGCGCCGGTGTCACCGGGCTCATGTTCGGAGCCATTGTCACCGGCTTCACCGGCACATCCTCCCCCACGCTCGCTGTGAGAGGGGCGTGGCGAGGCTTCGACTCGGGCGACACCACCGCCCCG
>CALBET010000955.1 GCA_937888665.1 uncultured Acidobacteriota bacterium | reverse complement strand
CGGGCGCCGACGTCGTGGCCCGGGTGCTGTACAAAAAAACCTGGATTACGGAGGGACAGCCGTTCACGGACCAAACCAGTGTTGGGCTCCATTTGGCCCAAGGCGCGGTGGACGCCATCGCGCACACCGTGGTGAACTCGCCCAGTGAGGTGTCCGGGCCGGAGTTCGTCTTCAGCCGCCCCATCACGGAGGCCATCACGCTGCGTGGTCTCTTGCCGGAAATGGAGATCGAGGCGCTGGAGTTGCGGGTCGAGGGCGTGCTTCCGAACGGCTCCCGGCGTCCGCTGTTGCTGATCCGCGACCCGGACCCCGGCTGGCCGACCCGGTACTGGTTCGACACACCGCAACTGCTGCCGAGCGGCAGCGAAATTCAGGTCACGGCCACACTGCGGCGCGGAGCCGATCGGGAATCCGTGCCATCCCTGTTTTCGAGCGACGCGCCAATCCGTCTGCTGGTCGACTACACATCCGGCGCGGCCGCGGCCAACTGATCGTCCGGAGGCCTCGTGACGGCCCGGGCCGCCACCGGCCTCCGGCCCGCGCGCCGGCCACACCCCATGGCACACCGCCTGCCGGGACGCACGCGCCGGACCGCGATGGTGCTCGCCGCCTCCGCCTGGCTGTCGGTCCTGGCCTGCAGCGAGCCCCCCCCTCCAGCCCCGACGTCGATCGACCTGGCGCTCGTCAATGCCCGGGTCTGGACCGGCGACCCCGCGGCTCCCTGGGTGGACGCGCTCGCGGTCGCTGACGGGCGTATCGTCGCCAGCGGGACAAGCGATGCCATCCGGCTCCTGGCCCCGGAGGCGGACATCATCGATGCACGCCGACGACTCGTACTTCCCGGTTTCATCGACAGCTATACCCAACTGCTCGACCCCGACGCCAGGCCGGGCGGACTCCCACTGGCCGGCATCCGTTCGCGTCGGCAGCTCGTCAACACGGTTCGGACGACAGCCGCGACACGTGCGGCCGGCGACTGGGTGCGTGGCCACGACTGGGACCAGCGGTTGTGGGGCGGCACGCTCCCCGATCGGACGTGGATCGATGCAGTGACACCAAGTCACCCGGTGTGGCTGGTGCAACGCGACGCACACGCGGGACTCGCCAACAGCGTCGCGTTGTCGCGTGCGCGTATCGTCGCCGGCATGACCGGAGCCGACACTGCGCCCGATGGGACCCTGACCGGAATCCTCGCGGGACCGGCCATGAGGCAACTCGAGGCCAGCCTGCCGCCGATGTCCTCGCCGGGACTCGATCGAACGCTCGACGCAGCCCTGACGGACGCGGCGGCACGCGGCATCACGTCGGTCTATCACATGGGCGGCTGGGACGATCTCGACCTGTTCCTGCGAGCCCGCCAGGAGGGGCGATTGACACTGCGTATTGACGCGGCAGTCCCTCTTGGGGAGTGGGTACGGCTCGACCGAGCCATCGGCGTCCGGGCCTTCGGGGGGACCGACGGCCGGGGCGACGGCCGGCTCCGGGTGGGCGCCGTGCACCAGCGCTTGGACGGTTCGCTCGCCTCGGCGAGCGCCGCGTTCGATGCACCCTACAAGAACTCAGCGGGCGCGAATACCACGGCCTCGGCGGACCTGCAGTCGATTCGCCCGCTCGCGATGGCCGCGGACGCGGCCGGTCTCCAGATCGTGGTCAGCGCGGTGGGAGATCAGGCGAACGGCGCCGCGCTGGACCTCGCCGCGTATCTGGTCGAGCGCCAGGGGTCGCGCGACCGCCGCTTTCGTATCGCGCGCGCGCAGCACCTCCACCCGCCTGACGTCGCGCGGTTCGCGACGGGGCAGGTACTGGCCAGTCTGCTGCCGTTCGCAGCGTTGCACGACGGTCGGTGGATCGACCAGCAACTCGGGCCCGAACGGGCTCGCACCAGCTTCGCGGTGCGAGCCCTACTCGACGCCGGCGCCCGCGTATCGTTCGGAAGCGGGCGGATGAATCAAGGATCGCCCATCGACGGGATTTACGCCGCCGTCACCAGACGCACGCTCGACGGCCTGCACCCACAGGGCTTGCTGCCGGACCAGCGCGTGTCGGTCGAACAGGCGCTGCACGCCTACACCACCGCCGCCGCCTACGCCGGGTTTAACGAAACACGGACCGGCGCACTGACCGTTGGTCATCTCGCCGACTTCGTGATCGTCGACCGAGGTCTGCTGGCGGTGTCCCCCACCGACATCCCGACCGTGCAGGTGCTGTTGACTGTGGTGGGCGGCGAGATCGTGCTCGACCGGTTGGGTCGGGCCGAATCCTAGCAGCCCGTGGCGGAAGTCCCGCTGCATTCGAGCGGCGCGGCAATCCGCCGATCGGTGTTGTTCATCGGTCGAACACTGCCGGCATGCTCCCTCTTCTCGCCTGGTACTGGGCGAGCGCGGCAGTGCCACTTCAGCGTCTCGGTGCGACGTGCGACTTGCACCACGGGCTGCTAGTCGAGCACGCCGTCGACTTTCATAAGCTCGGCGTTGAGCACGGCGGCCCCGGCCGCGCCTCGGACGGTATTGTGCCCCATCGTCACGAACTTGTAGCCCAATACCGGGCACGGGCGCAGCCGACCGACGCAGACCGCCATCCCCCGGTCACGGTCCGCGTCCAGCCTGGGTTGCGGCCGATCGTCCTCGTCCATATACACGATCGGATGCGGCGGCGCGCTCGGCAAGCCAGCTTCCTGCGGACGACCGGAGAATTCCCGCATCGCCGCCACGAGCGCATCCTGCCCAGGGTCAGTGTCGAGCGATACGCTCACCAGTTCCGTATGTCCGTTGATGACCGGCACGCGCGTGGTGCTGGCGCTGACCACCACCGGGTGGGGTTCGACTCCGGCCGGTGTCACCTGACCGAGAATCTTCTTCGTCTCGGTTTCCATCTTGGGTTCTTCGCCACGCACGATCGGAG
>CALBET010000954.1 GCA_937888665.1 uncultured Acidobacteriota bacterium | reverse complement strand
GGCCGTCGAGGAAGGTCCGCCAGAGCCGATCCCACACCGACAAGATCGTCCCGAAATTCGTGCCGTGCAGCTCCGGGCGTTCCGAATGATGCAGCCGGTGCAGAGACGGCGTGACGAACAACCACCCGATCCGACGCTCCATCCCCGGGGCGATGCGGATATCGCTGTGCACCAGCAGGTTGCAGAAGCCGTAGAGCACCTCGAACATGATCAATCCCAGAACCGGGAGTCCGGTCACCGTCACAACGACGAGCCGAACCCCCATCGAGATCAGCAACTCGCCGGGATGGAACCTGAACGCGGTGGATGCCTCGAAATGGACATCGGAGTGATGGACCGCGTGGAACCGCCAGAGAGCCGCCCACCGGTGGTTGGCGCGGTGCCAGAGATACGCGACCAGGTCGAGGACGATGATCGTGGTCGGCACCTGCGTCCAGTAGGGGAGCGCGGCAGCCTCGAAGATGCCGATCCCGCGCGCGCGAATCGTGACGGCCCAGGTGCAGACACAGGCGCCGCAGAGCAGCGTCAGCAGCATCGTGTCGATGAGGGCGAGCGGCGCGTTGACCCGCCAGTTGCGGATGACCGCGCGCAGGGCCAAGCGATTCGGCACCAGGAACTGCGCGCCGGCGATCACCAGCAACGAGGCCAGGAGGCCGGCGCCTTTGTAGAGGTGAAACGCCTCTGCCAGCTGGGCGTCCATGGTCACCGTGCTCTCGCGAGGCGGGCTATTTCACGGTCACGGTGACGTCTATCGGCGTGGTGTGGATCGAGTCGTCGGCGTAACCGCGGAGGACGTGGGTGCCAGGCTCTGCGAACGACACCGTGGTCGTGGCCTCGCCGCCGCGACCACCTTCGATGGCGATGCTCATCGGGTCGAACGTGACCGCACCGGGGCCGCGGTAGTGGGTCCAGGTGATGGCGAGGCCGGTGTCGCGCGCGACGCGCGCATCGACAACCGCCTGGTTGTTGGGGCTCTGCACCCGAGCGGCTCGCGCTCTGGCGGCGGCGCGCCTGGCGGCCGCGTCCGGGTCTTCGTCGGCGTCGCTCCCGTTGCGCGGCGCGGTCGGTCCGGGAATGCCGTCGTCGCCGAGCACCGCCGTCAGGGTCAGGGTGTCGGGCAGTGTCACGGTTAACTCGGTGCCGCCCGGCACGGCGACACTGGGCTGCTGGTTGTCGGCCGGGGCGCCGTTGATGCCCATCCCGCGGTTGGCCTTGATTACCCCGTCATCGATTTTCCAGCTCGGCCAGAGCGACCCGATCGCCTGGTCGGTACGGCCGTTGGCGGTCAGGGTCCAGACCAGGTCCTTCTCGCCCCAGTCGGAGGGTACTTGCACCCGGAAGATGAACTGCTGGCGCCGGGGGTAGAAGCGTGTCGGTTGCCCCCGGTCCGCCGGTCCCGGCTCCAACATGTTGTTCGGGCCCACCGGGATCTCCGGCATCTCCTCGTAGTTCCGGTTCAGGTAGCCGAACACCATGGTGAACGTGCCGTCCTGGTTCTGTTCCCATCCCTCGAACACCGGCGCCACGTTCTGTCCCCGGTCGAAGCGCAGCTGCGCGTGGGCCCCGGCGGCGGCGACCAAGGTCACGAACGCCACCCAGGCGCCGGTGGCCACGCGCCGTCTGCGTCTGGTTGTCATCGGTGTCATCCGCCGCATCGCGATCAGTTGTCGTTCTCGTTGGTCATGGACCGGCGCTCTTCCTGGGCGTCGGCGAACTCGTCGTCATCGAGTTCGTAGTAGCTCGTCCAGGTGAAGCTCATGTCGTCGCTCGAGCGTTGCCCGAAGCCGGCCCAGTTCCGCGCGTCCGGGTTCCATCGGTTCCCGGCCGAGTTGTCGTGCCACGTCATGGTGTGGAGAAATGTGCCTTTCGGCAGCAGTGGCTGCGCGTCATCCTCGTAGTTGTAGACGATGTGCCAGCCGAAGTCCCAGTTCGAGCAACTGAGCATCTCGGTCGTGCCGTCCGGCAAGATCGCTTCGATGCACTGCCGTTTGCCGCGGTTGTGCAGATGCGGCTGATACCCGGTGAGGCG
>CALBET010000953.1 GCA_937888665.1 uncultured Acidobacteriota bacterium | reverse complement strand
GGTGAACGAGGCGAAACGGGCCGTTGGGTAGACGCCCTTGATCGTTATCGACGTGTAGTCGCTGGAGTGCTTGAAAGGAGTGGTCCAATAGGTGGCGTTCGGGTCCGGACCCGCCTCGTTCGCAAGCGCCGGCGTCGACTCAATCGGCCACGCGCAGTAGGGGAAGACGTCAGCGATCTTCGACGAGGCTGCATTTGCGCCGGCTGCGGGGAGGGCGACGGAGAGCAGGGCTGCAAGCAGCGCCGAGGCAACTGCGGCAATACGTGAAGACTTCGTTGTCGCTGCGGACATCGTTACCCCTTCGGTTCTCTTCGTGGAGCGGCCAATGTAGCGATTTCTGCCGCTTGCGGGCAGGCGGTCAAAGGCCGCCGCAACTGGGGGAAGTTTCCACTCGTTGACCAATAGGGGAGAAGAAAAAATGAGCAAGCTGATCAAGTTCGCAACCGTCTGTGTCGCATCGATGGCGCTCGCATTTGGCGCCGCCGCCTGCGGCAGCTCGGACACGACAACGACAACGCCGGCAGCCACGACCACAGCGCCGGCGGCAACAACCGCAGCGCCAACCACCAGGCAGCAGAACAACGCGCAGGGCGACTGCCCCGACGGTGAGCAGTACGACGCCGCAACCGGCAACTGCTACCCAGACGGGCAAACGATCCCTGAGTAGCGCTTCAGGGCTGGATCGGCCGGGCGGACGGCATTAAGGGTATGCCCGGCCCGTCTTCTCTAGAGGAGGTTCGAGCGGACCAAGTAAGTGAAATAGCTGCCCGACTTCGCTGATTCCCAGAGGCGCTTGCCGCAGGGTGGGTGTGTGCGGAAGGCGACCAGCGTGTCGGTCAGCACATCATTTGCTGTGTCGCTTGTGACGACGGCGCCGAGCGGGCACGCATAAGTTTCAGTCTGCGGCACTCGGTCAAGCTCGCCGCGTGAGTAGCAGGCTTGGCAGGTAAGGCAGTCGGTCGAGCCAATCAATTCGAGTCTGATTGGTTGAGCTGCCTTTGGGGGATCGGTGCTCAGTTGCATTGCTCTCCTTCCGCTCACGGTTTCGCCTGCAGTTGATTTGACACCCTGTCAAGTTGCTTGTATTATTCTCGCACCTAACCTGCAACCAATGGAGAAGATCCGATGTCGACCGAGCCCGAGACCACCCCGATCACTGAGATCCTCGCCTTCACTGAGGACTCTTGGGAGGACGGGCCGCCCAACGAGCTCTTCGCCCGCATGCGCAGCGAGTGCCCGGTCCACTGGTCGCCCGAGATGCCCGACTTCCCCGAGGAGGCCGGATACTGGTCAGTGACCACCTACGATGACATCCACGCGGTAAGCCGCGACTGGGAGACCTACTCCTCCGAGACCGGCGGCATAACGGCAATTACCGACGGGGTGCTGCCCTTGGAGCTCAGCCAGGCGATGTTCATCGGCATGGACCCGCCCAAGCACGACCGGCTCAAAGCGCTCTTCCAGGGCGGCTTTACGCCCAAGCGAATCGCCGAGCACGGCGAGGAGATCCGCGAGATCACGCGCAACGTTCTGGGCCGGCTCGACGGCGTTCAGGAGTGCGACCTGGTCGACGCCGTGGCCCAGCCGGTCGTCTCCCGGGTGATCTGCCGCTTCATGGGCCTGCCTCCCGAGGACGACCAGATGTGGGCCGAGCTGATGAACAGCGTGATGACTGCCGGCGACGACGCCATCAATCCCGACGGACCGCAGATCGTCCAGGAGAGGATCATCCCCGAGATCTTCCAGCGCTGCCAGGCCCTGATTGAAGACCGGCGCGCCAACCCGACCGATGACCTGACCAGCGTCCTGGTTCACGCCGAGATCGACGGCGAGAAGCTCGAGGACCACGAGATCGTCATGGGTTTCTTCCTGCTGATGGCCGCCGGCAACGACTCGACCAAGGCCACCTACTGCAGCGCGATGCGGGCGATCCTCGGGGACCCCGAGCAGCGCCAGCTGCTGCTCGACGACCCAGATCTCGTGCCGATGGCAGTCGAGGAAGCGCTGCGGATGTTCCCGGCCTTCGCCCACTTCCGCCGCACCGCCACGAAGGACACGGTGCTCAACGGGACCGAGATCAAGAAGGGCGACAAGGTCGTCATGTGGTACGTCAGCTCCAATCGCGACGCCACTAGATTCGAGGATCCCGACACCTTCGACCTGCGCCGTGAGCCCAACGACCACCAGGCCTTCGGGGCCGGGGGCCGCCACTACTGCCTTGGCACCGCGCTGGCCCGCCTCGAGCTGAAGACCCTGATCGAGGAGTCGCTGCGCTACTACCCCGAGATGGAAATCGTAGGCGAGCCGAAATACGTCGTTTCCGGCTTCGTCAACCAGCTGCACACCCTGCCTGTGCGGCTGGGCCCCAAGGCGAGCTGAGCCAGAGCGAAGCGGGGATTGCTGGTACTCACTCGCTTCGGTTGCGTCGGCCTCGGGTAATCTGGACAGATGGAAAACGCTTCGCCTGTATCTGTCCACGCGGTCGAGGAGTTTCGCCTCAGCGACGCTCTCGTACGGTTCCAAGGCGGCGATCAGGTTCCGCTCTCGCTCTTCGTCGCCGAGTATCCGCTGGGCGACGGGCCGCCGCTACATATCCATCCCTACGCCGAACTCTTCCTCGTTGAGCGCGGCGCCGTGAAGTTCACGGCCGACGGGGAAGAGATCGAGATCAGCGCCGGCAGCATCGTCGTCGTTGACGCCGAAACCAAACACAGGTTTGAAGGAACAAGCGACGAGCTGAGCCGCGTCGTCAGCATCCACCCGTCAGCCGAGGTCGTCCAAGAGAACCTGAGCTGAAGGAGAGCCGGAGAGGGGATTCGAACCCCTGACCCCCTGTTTACAAGGCGCTCCGAAGAGCCTAATTGGACGGGCTAATAGCCGACTTTGCGGGTTTTGCGTCCCGTTCGATGGCACGGGATAGCACGGTTTGGGACGCGAATGGGACGCGGAGTGAGTTAGCCGAACGTCTGGAAGTCAGACCACTTCGTGGCGATCGTCGACGTGACCGATACCTGTCTGGTAGACAAGTCAACCTGACCGAGTACGTACTTGTTGTCGCTGAACCTCAAGCCGTCGAATAGAACCTTGTTTCCATTGGCGACGTAGTTGACGTGGTAGATCTCAATGCTGTTCTCGGCTCCGAGGAGCTGTGTCTCTGCCCCGGTGGATGTGTTGTAGAGCGTCATGATGTTCTGGCTTGAAGCATCTGTGCCTGCGAGAACCAGATTGGTTGTTGCTCCTTGGGCAACTGTTACGTTCGTCACGGTTGTTTGCGGGAAGGTAAGCGTCGGGTAGTACTGCGTAAGAAGTCCGCCTTGCCCGCCCCCGTTGAGTCCGAAAGCCTTGCCGTCGGAAGTGGTAATGAGACCATTTAGCTGCGTGCCGTAATTACCGCAGAATGCGTATCGGGTCTGCAGGTTGGTGCCAGCGCATGAATCATCAGCATTGAAGTAGGCATCGCTGCCGATCATTCCGTTTATGTTCCCGGTTATCCAGTAGCGGTCGTCCATCTGGTTGGAAGTGGTTAGAAACCTCTTCACGCCAAATGAGCCTCCACCCCAGAATCCCATGTAAATGTTTGGAGTTGCCCCGGTTTGGTGGACACCTCATTTGGGCGCGATGATGCGCTTGGAG
>CALBET010000952.1 GCA_937888665.1 uncultured Acidobacteriota bacterium | reverse complement strand
TGAGCACCCGCGCGACCTGCGTCTTCTTCAGCAGCTTCGGCATCGCCTATACCTTGCGCATCACGGACATTCCGGCCACGACCGGTCACGGCGAACCGATCCAGCGATTCTTCAAACTGAAGGACCACGAGCATGTCGTGGCGGCGATGAGCCTGGACCCACGGGTGGCCCCGAAGATCACACCGGACCGCGAAGGCGGCGAGCCGCCCAACCACGCGGTCGCGGTCACGACCGACGGCTACAGCCTGCGCTTCAGCCTGGAGCCGTTTCTCGAACCCAGCACGCGGGCGGGACGACGCTTCGCTCGACCGACGAGCGGCGCCCAGATCGTCGGCGTCGCCCAGACCACTGGCAACGAGGTGATCATCGCCGCGACCGCCCGGGCCCGCGCAATGTTGTGCGCCGCCCAGGAGATCAACTTTCTGTCCGGTCCCGGCAAGGGCGTCATCTTGATCAAGCTCCCGCCGGGCGCGGACCAGGTGCTCGGCTTCATCGCCTCCACCGGCGACCGCGATTTGCTCACGGTGGAAACCAATCGCGGCGCCAGCCAGACCGTCAGTACCACCAAATACGGCGTCACCGGACGGGGTGGCAAAGGTCGCGAATTGCTCCAGCGGGGCCAGTTCACCCGGGTCATTCCCCCACCCGTCACCGTCCCCACCCTCGACTGATCGGCACCGGCAATGGCGAAGAGTTACACGGCGAAAGACATCACAGTCCTGGAAGGCCTGGACCCGGTCCGACGGCGCCCCGGTATGTACATCGGCGGCGTGGGCCCCGCCGGGCTGCACCACCTGGTCTGGGAGATTGTGGACAACGCGGTCGACGAGGCGATGAATGGCCACGCCGCCAACATCGGGGTGACCTTGCACGCCGACGGCGCCTCGGTGACCATCACGGATGACGGACGAGGCATACCGGTCGACTTGCACAACCAAAGTAAACGGAGCGCGCTGGAGGTCATTTTCACGACGCTCCACGCCGGAGGCAAGTTCGAGCACGGTACCTACCGGACGGCCGGAGGTCTGCACGGCGTCGGGGCCAGCGTCGTAAACGCGCTTTCGAAAGAGCTCGTCGCCACGTCTCGGCGGGACGGCGCCCAGTGGGAACAGCGCTTCACGCAGGGGAAACCGGTGGGGAAACTGCAACGGGTGGGCGCCACCCGCGGCACCGGCACCACCGTGTATTTCCGCCCGGACGCGACGATCTTTCCGAAAACGACCTTCGACGCGGTCTTGATTGCCGAACGCCTCGAAACCGTGAGCTACCTCCACAAGGGGGTAAAGGTGGTGTTTGACGACGAATCAGCCCCCGCGCGGCACGTGTTCCAGCACGACGAAGGGCTGGTCGACTATCTGCGGCGTATTCTGGCCGACCGCAACACGCCGGCTGTGCACGCCGCTCCATTCAGCGTCATCCGGGAGCACACGGCCACCAACACGCGCCTCGACCTGGTGCTGCAATGGACCGAGTCGACCGACGAGCATCTGCGCAGCTATGTCAACGGCATTCCGACCAGCTCCGGCGGCACCCACGAGAATGGGCTCCGCGCCGGTCTCGGCCGGGCGATTCGCAACTTCATCGACACCCACGGGCTGGCGCCGAAGGGTGTCACGCTAACCGCCGAGGACATCAGAGAGGGCATCACCGGTGTCTTGAGCGTCTTTATTCCAGACCCACAGTTTCAGGGTCAGACGAAGGAGCGGCTCAACAATCAGGAACTCGCCTCCGTGATTGACGGGTTGGTACGACCCGCGTTGGAACACTGGCTGAACCACAACATCAGCGTGGCCGAAGCGATCGTGGCGCGGATCACCCTGGCCGCGCGAGCCCGGGCCGCCAGCCGAGCCGCGCAGCAGGCAGTGACCCGCAAAAGCGCGACGTCGAACCGTTTGAATCTGCCCGGCAAGCTCAGCGATTGCACCTCACCGGGCACCACCGGGAGCGAGCTGTTCGTGGTGGAGGGGGACTCGGCCGGTGGCTCGGCCAAGCAGGGGCGCGACCGGGTTCACCAGGCGATTCTGCCGCTACGCGGGAAAGTGCTGAACGTCGAGAGTGCGCCACTGGCGAAGGTGCTCGAGAACAAGGAACTGTCCGATCTGGTCACCGCCCTCGGGTGTGGCCTCGGCAAGCACTTCGAGCTGACCCGACTCCGGTACGACCGGATCATCATCCTGGCCGACGCCGACGCCGACGGCAACCACATCGCCACGCTGCTGTTGACGTTTCTGTACCGGTATCTCCCCAAGCTGATCACCAACGGCCGGGTGTATCTGGGACAACCGCCGCTGTATCGCATTGACGCCGGAAAACAGACGTTCTGGGCGCTGGACGACCACCAGCGGAACACCATTCTGGCCGAGATCGAGCAACGTAACGGGCGGGTCCGCCCGGAGGTCACGCGATTCAAGGGCTTGGGCGAGATGATGCCGAAGGTGCTGTGGGAGACCACCATGAACCCGAAGACGCGGCGTCTCCTCCGTGTCTCCATCGCCGATCAACTCCGGACTGACCGCGTGATCACCGACCTGATGGGACGCGACGCCTCGGCACGCTTCCGATTCATCATGGATCGCGCGGAAGACGCCGACGACCTGGATGTTTGAGGCTAGTTGCCGGCGACGATTCGGGTGGTGCCGAGACCGAAGCTGCCTTGGATGGCGGTCTCCATAGACCGGGCCTCCAACAAAGTCGCGTAGGGCCCGACCCAGACCAGGTAGCGGTCCGCAGCCGGGGACCGGGCCACGGACACGTCGCCCCCCAGCCGTCGCAACCGCTCCGCCATCGACTCCGCTAACGCCCGGGTCTCGAATTCAGCGGCGAAAACCCGATAGGTCTGGTCGACGGCCGCTCCGCCGCCCGAGCCGACCTCGACCGGCTGTGCCACCTCCCCGGTGGCGACCGGCGGCGCCCCCCCAACCTCGGCTCCGGCACCCGGCAATGACGGCACCACCATGGTCAGCCATACGCCAATAGCAACGCCCGCCGCCACTCCGACCGCCGCCGCCAGCCAGCGCTTCAGGTGAGGTGGCACGCGGGGTTTTTGCTGGTCCGCGAGGACGGGTGACGGTTCGACCGTGACCGGCACCGCCCGCTTGCGCGTCGGCTCGAGCGCCTCAGCCGCCTCCGTCACCAGCGTCTCGTCAACCGTCGGACTGAGCGCGGCGAATCCGGCCTCGAGCGCCCGGTCACAGAGCTGGTTGATCTTGCGCGGGACGCCCCCGCTGAATTTGTAGACCAGATCCAGGGCACCGGCCGAGAACATGGTCTCCCAGCCGCCACGGGCCATGCGGATCCGAAACCCGACATACTGCTCAACCTCGTCGCGATTGAGCGGATCGAGCACACAACGACGAGCGATTCGTTGGTTCAACGGCCGCATCTCGGGGGTCTCCAGCATGTCCTGGAGTTCCGGCTGCCCCACCAGCAGGATTTGTAGCAGCTTCTGCTGATCGGTTTCGAGGACCGTCAAGACACGCAACTGCTCAAGCACGGCGGGATCCAGATTCTGCGCCTCGTCGACGACGGCGAGCGCACTGGCGCCGACGGTCGAGAGCGACATCAGAAACCGGTTCAGCGTGTCGACCAGACTCTGTCGGCTGACGCCCTCCATGACGCGCGAGTCAGACACGACACCGAAATCGTGCAGCAACACTCGCAGGAGTTCGTCGGCCGTGACAAACGGATCGATCACCAGTGCGGTGAACATGTCCCGATCGAGCAACCCCAGCAGCGCCCGGGTGGTGGTGGTCTTGCCGGTCCCGACATCCCCCGTCAGCAGCAGCATCCCCTCTCGACGCCGGATTCCGCGCAGCAACTCTTCGAGCGCCTTCTGATGCACGGCGCTCTTGTAGAGAAACTCCGGGTCCGGCGTGGGACTGAATGGTTGGCGGCGGAAACGGTAATAGTCTTCGTACACAGCGTGACCAGTCAGAGAACCAGCCGCCCCTCGTGAACGCGCCTCTGTATTCGACCGGACGCTTCATCCCGGCAGACGGCGTTGCGATGTCGCTCAAATGCTGCCGTATTCTCCCTCATCGCACCGTGTGCTGGCCGAGCGCGGCATTGGCAGACCAGCGTCTCGGTCGAACGCGGGGTTCCACGCCGGGCCGCCAGCGGGCGCGACCGCCGAAGCCTGGTGGTCGCGCCAGTCATATCACTGTTACCATACAAGGGTTCTCCCGGCCCGCGTCGCGCATACGGCACCTTCTTATGACTGTTTCGGCACATCGGTCGCAACACCCCAGATTTTTTGCGGTTCCACGGCGGAAGACCGGCGGCTCCGGCTCCCGGCTATCCGACCGCGGCTGACGCCGCCTCCAGGAATTGTCACTGTGTGTGCGGCCTCCGGCGACACCGCGGCGTCCAATACCGTAGCGGCGGCAGCCACCCGCGAACGGCTGACTCCGTTCGACTTTCAGCCCCGCACCCGTCTGGTGTTTGGAGCGGGGTGCATCACCCGGCTGGGCGCGATCGCCGCTGAGTTGGGCTTCCGGCGGCCGCTGCTGGTGGCGGACCATGGGCTGCTGGAGGCGGGGCATGTCCGCCTGGCGGAACGGCAGCTGGCGTCCGCGAACATCGTGGTGGTGCCCTTTCATGCGTTTGACGTCAATCCTGACACGGCGATGATTGAGACCGGGTGCGCGGCCGCCCGTCCCCAGGCGGTGGACGCCATCATCGGCCTCGGCGGCGGCAGCTCGATGGACTGCGCCAAGGGCATCAACTTTCTGCTGACCAACGGCGGCCGGATGGAAGACTACCAAGGCTACGGCAGGGCGACCCGACCGCTGCTGCCGATGATCGGCATCCCGACCACCGCCGGCACCGGCAGCGAAGCGCAGAGCTACGCCGTCATCGCCGAAGCCACGAGCCATGTAAAGATGGCCTGTGGCGACCCGAAGGCGGCGTTCCGCGTGGCGATTCTCGACCCCGAATTGACCCTCTCGCAACCGGCCATCGTCACCGCAACATCGGGTTTCGACGCCCTCGCCCACGCCGTGGAAACGGCCGTCACCACCCGACGCACACCGCTCTCGGACTGCCATGCTCGCGAGGCGTGGCGTCTGCTGAACACCCACTACGAGATGGTTCTGGACCACCCGGGCGACGTCGACGCCCGGGCGGCCATGCAACTCGGCGCGTTCCACGCGGGACTGGCCATCGAACAGTCGATGCTCGGCGCCGCCCATGCCTGCGCGAATCCGCTCACGGCGCGCTATCAGGTCAGCCACGGGGTGGCGCTGGCCATCATGCTGCCGCACGTCGTGCACTGGAACCGCCTCACCGCGGCGCCGATGTACAGCCGTCTCCTGGGTGACGCCCCGGACACCGACGGCGACGACGCGGCCCACAGGCTGGCCGCTCGATTGCGCCATCTGGCGGATCGGGCTGGACTCCCCTCGAGACTCAGCACCGAGGGGGTGGGCGTGGACGACCTCCCGCAGCTGGCCGAGGACGCCGCGGTGCAGTGGACCGGCACGTTCAACCCTCGACCGTTTACGGCAACGGATGCCCTGGAGATCTATCGATGCGCCTTCTGATGACCCTGGCATGCCACGCGCTAGCCGTGGCGATCGTGCTACACGGGGCCGCGGCCCACGCCCAACCCGAAGCCGACACGTGGCCGCAGTTTCGGGGCCACGCCGGGAACGGCGTCTCCGAGTCCGTCTTGCCGGCCGAGCTGACGCTGAAGTGGACCTATCAGGCGGACGAGGCCATTGACTCGTCCGCGGCTATCGTCGACGGCGTGGTCTACGTGGGCACATACGCCGGCACGCTACTCGCGCTCGACCTCGAAACCGGCGCCGAGCGCTGGACCTATTCCACCGGAGATATGGGCATCGGCGAATCGTCGCCCGCCGTGGCCGGAGGTCTCGTGTTCATCGGTGACCTGGGCGGCATGTTTCATGCGGTAGACACCGAGACCGGGAAGGCCCGCTGGACCTTCGCGACCATGGGCGAAATCAAGTCGTCCCCCGTCATCGTTGGGAACCGGATCCTGATCGGATCGTACGACGGCTTTCTCTATGCGCTCGCCATCGCCGACGGCGAGCAGGTGTGGAAGTACGAAACGCAGAACTACGTCCATGCCACGCCGGCGGTCTGGGACGGCATTGCCTATTTCGGCGGGTGCGACGAACTGTTTCACGGCGTCCGGATCAGTGATGGCGAGGAAGTCGTCAATCTGTCGGCCGGCGCCTACACCGCCGCGTCGCCGGTGATTGCCGACGGTAACGTCTACTTCGGCACCTTCGACAACGAAGTGGTCGGCATCGACCTCGCGACGCACACCCTGCTCTGGCAATACGAGCATCCGCAGCGTCACTTTCCGTTCTATTCCTCGGCGCTCGCCACCGAGGGTACGATCGTGATCGGCGGACGCGACAAGATGGTGCATGCCATCGATGCAGCGACCGGCGAACCACGCTGGACCTTCACGACCAAGGCCCGGGTGGACTCGTCGCCGGCGGCGAGCGGCGGCCGAGTCTATGCGGGGTCGAGCGACGGCCGGCTCTACGTGCTCGACCTCGCCACCGGCGAGAAGTTGTGGGAGTTCGATACCGCGGCGCCGCTGGTGGCGTCGCCCGCGATTGCCGAAGGACGACTCGTGATCGGGTCCGAGGACGGCGTGCTGTATTGCTTTGGCTAGCAGCCCCTCACATGTAGAGTGGAAATTCATGGCTGATACTGGGCACGCGACGACAACCGAGCAGACCGACGTCGGCAGCTATTTCGTCGCCAACTATCCCCCGTTCTCGCTCTGGACCCCGGAAGCGGTCGAGACCGACGCCAAGCCGGCGCTGGCGCAGCCTCCCGCCGACGTCCCGCTGGGGCTCTACCTACACATTCCGTTCTGCCGGAAACGCTGCCATTTTTGCTATTTCCGGGTGTACACGGACAAGAACGCGAGCGAGGTCGCCGACTATCTGGACGTGGTCGGACGCGAGTGGGAGCTGTATGCAACCCAACCGGCCATCGCGGGGCGCGCCCTGCGGTTTATCTATTTTGGCGGCGGCACGCCGTCATTCTTGTCGGTGCGTCAGCTGAAGAGCCTGGTCGATCGGCTGTCCGCGGTGACGCCGTGGACCGACGCCGAGGAAATCACCTTTGAGTGCGAACCGGGCACTCTGACCGAGCCAAAGCTGTCGCAGATTCGCGACATGGGCATTACGCGGCTCAGTCTTGGTGTCGAGCACTTCGACGATCACGTGCTGGAGCTGAACGGCCGCGCCCACCGGTCGGCCGAAGTTTTCCGTGCCTACGACTTCGCCCAGTCGCTCCACTTTCCGCAGGTGAACATCGACCTCATCGCCGGGATGCTGGGCGACACCGATGAGAAGTGGCACGCGGCGGTGGCGCAGACCATTGAGCTCAGCCCCGACAGCGTGACCATCTACCAGATGGAGTTGCCGTACAACACGACGATCAGCAGCGACCTCCTGAAGGGGACGGGACAGTTCACGGAAACGGTCGCGAACTGGTCTACCAAACGGCGCTGGGTCCGCGAGGCGTTCGACGCGCTCGAAGCCGCCGGCTACACCGTGGGGAGCGCCTACACCGCGGTCAAGAACCCGGAGACGACGCGGTTCCTGTATCGCGACCAGCTCTGGCAGGGCGCCGACCTGGCTCCCCTCGGCGTGTCGTCGTTCGGGCATATCAACGGCGTCCACATGCAGAACCAGGACTCCTGGGGCCCCTACGCCGCCGCGGTGCGACGCGGCGAGATCCCGCTCAGCCGCGCCTTCCGCCCGACCGAGGAAGAACGGTTGATCCGTGAACTCGTGTTGCAGCTCAAGCGTGGGTCGGTGCGTCCAGCCTACTTCAGCGGCAAGTACGGCGTCGACATCGTGGACCGTTTCGGCCCGGCCCTGGCCTCCCTTCGCACGGATGGCTATCTGATGGCGTGCGACGCCGATCAGGTCGCCCTGACGCGGGAGGGTCTGCTCCGCGTGGACAGCCTGCTGCCGCGATTCTTCCTCCCCGAGCACACCGATCTTCGGTATACCTAGCAGCCCGTGGTAAAAGTCCCACTGCATTCGACCGGCGCTGAATCCGACCGATCGGCGTTGTTCATCGGTCAAATACTGCCGGTATTTTCCCTCTTCTCGCC
>CALBET010000951.1 GCA_937888665.1 uncultured Acidobacteriota bacterium | reverse complement strand
GCACCACGCCCATCACGACGTTGTAGGCCAGGGTCATGCCCTCGGCGTCGAGCTTGTCCGCGGTGTCGGCTGGGGTGCTGATCCTCTGGCCTTTGAGCGCTGCACAGAATTCGCGCCGCGGGGCGCCAAACACCTTCGATCCCCCAACGAGCAGACCGGTAGCGACGGCAAGACGACGCAGCGCGACACGGCGTGCGATGCGCCAGGACTCACGCACGGCGTATCACCTGAAGCGGCATCTGCTTCCCGCGCGACGAGACGATGGGTTCTTCGCGGATGACGCGAAACGACCCGGCGGCCTGCCAGTAGGCGCCCGCCATGTGCGCGGCGGGACCAGTGCGTCCAAGCGCCTCGAACACGGCCTCGATCACCGCGCGCTCGTCGTGGAGGACGACCTGTGGACTGATTCGCAGACCGAGCCGCGTGAACCCGCGCTCGTCTTCGTCTTCGACCAGCTGGTAGTTGAGGGGATTGCCACCGAAGCGGGCAGGAAGAACCTCTTCAAGGATGCGCATCATATCACCGCCGATGAGCGTGACGCCCTCACTGACCAGCTTGCGAAAGCTGCGCACGCGACGGATGTGCGTATGGAGACCAAGGGCATCGAGCGCGCAGCCGCACTGGCGCTCCTCGAGGTCTCCAAAATCGTCGAACTCGAGGTTCAGGAGGATCTTGGGCATCGAGTCGATGAGCGACGTCACGTGAAAGGAATGCACGGTCTCGCCCGAGTCAGGGACCTCTCGCGGGAAACGAATCAGCGCGGCGACATCCGTGGCCACGTGCATGTCGGTCGGGTCAACCGGGTCCGCGCATCCGTGCGCGACGCGTCCCATCTCCGCGGCGCCGTAGTCGGTGATGACCGTGGCACCCGCCGCCCGCATCCCCTGTTCCTTGGCCGGAGTCAGCGGCTCTCCGGCCACCAGCAAGCGAACGCCGCGAAGCGACACGTCCTCGGCTTGAGCCGCCATCGCCACTCGAAGTCCGCAGCTCACCGTCGTCGACAGCACGGCGCCACCATCACGCGCGGCAAGCTCCGTCAAGACGCGCGCGACGCGAACGGCGTCTGTCAGGGCCACCGGTTTGGGCCTGGAAATGCCCATGCCGCACGCCCGGCCCATCAGGACTGCGGCCTCGGTCGCCAGGCGGTACTTCAGTGCCGGCCGGTAGTCTCCCGGCACGAGCGGCGTGAACCAGTGAGCGACCGGCCGGCCCATGCGGGCCTGTCGCAGCACGTTGTGCAATCCACTGCCCGCTGGCAACGGCGGCCGCCAGATCACGAACGGGAGGCCAAGCGCATCGTGTGCGGCGAGCATAGCCATGCGCGGCTCGGCTTGCACGGCCAGGTGGGCCAGGCCAGTCGAGGCGGGCGTGGGCTTGCCGGTGGATCCACTGGTCGCGGTCCGAAA
>CALBET010000950.1 GCA_937888665.1 uncultured Acidobacteriota bacterium | reverse complement strand
TACGGCGCCGGTCCGGAGATCGAGCGCGCGATACACATCCGCAGTCCCACCCTCGCCCAAAGGCGCCAGAATCTCGATCCAGCCATCGTCAACACGAAGGCCCTGATAGAGCGCTGTCGGGTCAGCCTGCTCGTCGACTAAATACTCTCTCGGGGCGCCTATCGGCTCGGTCGTCAGCGCCATACCGTTCGTGTCCGGTGACCGACTTTCGCGGCATCGCGGACACGATTCGTCGTCCCGCACCAATCGGTGGCATACCGCGCACTGATAGGTCACAGCAACGCCCCACGCACGATCGCGGTTGCCAACTCGACCGCGCCGACCGTGCGACAGGCGCGTACCTCAAAGCCCCGCCCCGTGCGCCCGACGGCAAGTTCGGCATGGAACGCGGCGCAAACGGTCACCTGCCCGTCCCGAGCGAGCTTCGCCAAGCCAAACGCAGCTCCGATCGGTGCCCCGCCAAAGCCGATAGTCACCTTGGAGAGCCCCGTCGGTATCAAGGGAGCTCGGCCATGACCGCCAGAGGCAAGGAGCAGGCTGCCGACGTGCAGTTTCGCCTGACTGATGATGAGTTGACCCTCCGCGGAGGTCGGGTTGTGGACCGAGACCTCTGCGGCGATCGAAATGCCGCTTAGTGACAGTCCGTCAAATTGAAGCGCACCGAGCTGAATCCACGATTGAGCGGCCGTTGCGGTGACATGCAACCCGAGAGGGAAGCGCACGGCTATCGCCCGACCAAAGTGCAGCGACGGCGCGAGTCTGCCAATGCCGTCTGCTGCCCTGATGTTGACTTCTATGTGCGGGCGGCCGGAGAGAAGAGCGCTGATCGCGGCCTTGCCGAGGCTTCCATGTGGAATGGTGACACGAACATCGAGCCATCCGTGGCCGCCCTGAATGCGAGGACAGGCTTCTTGGGGCGGGATGCTGAGTGCGTGGCCTCCCTCGACGCGCACCGTGCCTTGAATTCGACCGATGCACCCTGCGCTCGCGGGCGGGTGGTTGAGACGAAGGCCGAAAATTGCTGAAAGTTCAACAGAATCTAGACGGGTAACACGAATCTCCACCAACTCCACGGGTCGCAGTGTTTGGGCCTGAAGCGCGGCGCATCCAGCCTCAAGCGTCGAGATCAAGACGAGCGCGAGCAGCAGTCGGTAGCCGCAAGCCCGCGGCGGAACGCCAATCGGACCGAAGCGCCTGGCTGGGAAATCTGGACGTCTTGCTGGCATAGAGGGCTCCGGACAGGAGACGTGATAGCGATGCGGCCGCCAGATACTACCCGGGAATCGGGCTTGTGTCGTGGAACCGTCTCCGCCTCTGGACCGGGCATTGCGAGCAGACTCGGCGCTCGTTTGAGCCTTGACACGCGCCGCCGACCTGCCAGGGTGACGCTCGTCCCCAGATTGGAGTCTGTTCCATGACATCTCCCAAACCACTGGTTTTTGGCGCGGATCCGACGTGTTGTGATGTGGTGTTTCAGCAGCCTTCGGTCTCCAGTCAACACTGCCAAGTGTGGCGCGCCGACGATGGCCGCTCGTACATCGCGGATATGCACAGCACGAACGGGACGGCGCTCAACGACGTGTGGTTGGAGCCGAACCGCAGTTACGCGGTGCAGGTCGGAGACAGGGTCGCCCTTGGCCAGGGGTTCGTCTTTCAACTACTGCCAGAACACCTACCTCAATCGAGCGCAGCGCCATCATCCCCGCCCATGCCAGCGCCGCCTCGGGTAGCGCACAGCCAACGACACGCTTCGGTCGCCGCGGTGACGTTTGGGCGCAGCGGTGAAGCAGCGGACGTACTTGTGGGCGGCGACGGCGTCTCCGGTGTCCACTTCGAAATTCGCGTCAGCGACACCGGATACCTGCTTCACGACTTGGGGAGCACGAATGGCTCCTTTGTGCACGGGTCCAGGGTTCAAGCTGGGCACCCGGTGCCCGTCTCGTTGGGCGACGAGATTCGACTGGGGAGCAGTACGCGGGTGGTGCTCCAGGCAAAACATCTCGCGATACTTGGGCCTGTTCCGAATGCAGCCGCGATTCGTGGCAAGACGCGATTGGAGGCCGAGGTGGTCGCGCCGCCGCCCCCGGAGGTTCGCACACCACATGCTGCACCCTCGAGTCCTCAGGCCCCTGTCATCATCAGAGAGGAACGGCAACCGGCTGTTGTCGTGGTGAAGGAGTCCAAGAGTTCTGGCGGTAGCAGCGCTGGAAGCGTCGCACTCCTCCTCCTGATTCTTGGAGCGATGTGGTTTACGAATCCGACGCGTCAGGATTTCGAAAACCACGTCATTCAGGATGCGCGAAACCAAGGCGAACTGAACAACCAAGTGTCGGAGGCGCTAGGCCGGGCGTGGGTTCGGAGCTTTGCGAAGCGGGCGCGGCGCCAGAGTTTCGGCGTCGGCTGCATGATTACGGCGCGCGACGACAAAAGCAGGAAACATCGATGGATCGGCATCTTCAGGTCATTCATCAAGGTTCCGGCGTGAGGCTTCGGAGCCTGAGGCACGCGATCATCACAACCCAAGTCGGCAGCTGTGCCTGTGAACCGAACGATCGAGAGTCGACAGACGTGCGGAGAGCGAGATCATGAACTGCGATCATTGTCATCACCCGAACGAGGTCGACGCCGTATTCTGCGGCGCATGTGGTCAGCAACTTCACGCCGCTACGACCGAAGGGGCGTTCCATGTCGGCGCTGTGGTCGCCGATGGCCGCTATCGATTGGACACGCTCCTCGGCGTCGGCGGGATGGGTACGGTGTACAAGGCGACCGACCTCTCGCTCGAGCGGACGTGTGCGCTAAAGGTCCTGAATCCTGAGCTCACCTCGCACCCGACAGCACGACGACGCATGGAGCAGGAGGCAAGGATCCTCGCGCGAATCAGCCACAATAACGTCGTGCAAGTTCGCAACATCTTCACCGACGACGGTGTTCTGGTGATGGAGCTTGAGTTCGTCGCTCGCGGTGATTTGAGCGGGCTTATTGGGCCTGACGGAATGCCTGAGCCGGAGGTCAAGCGCTGGATGGCGGGCATTCTCGATGGTCTGCAGGCGCTGCACGGCCATGGCCTAATACACCGCGACATGAAACCCGACAACGTGCTCGTCGACAGCGATAATGTACCTAAGGTCACCGACCTGGGCGTGGCAAGGGACGCTAGCGCCCGCGAGAAGACGCGGCTCGGGACCGTCCTGGGGACCCTCGAGTATATGTCTCCCGAACAGATTCAAGGGCTCGCCGTCGATGCGCGCGCTGACATCTATGCGTGTGGCGTGATGATGTTTCACATGTTGTCGGGCGAGCTGCCGTACAACGCCACCTCTGAGTTTGAGTGGCAAGAAGCTCATGTGCGCAAGGAGCCGGACTTTGACCGGCTCGTCGCGCGAAGCAGCCCCTCCGCTGGACTGCTCGCTGTGCTGAAGAGAGCCATGGAGAAAGATCCGAAAGGCCGCTTCGCATCCGCCCGAGAGATGAAAGACGCGCTCATGAAGCCGGCTGCCAGTGTCGCAGTTCGACGAGCTCCTGTCGGCGCAGCATCCAGCCCGATTCTTGATCGCGCTCAGACGATTCAGTCTGCCGCGGCCGCGGCCACATCGGCCGAGCCGACACTTCCCCTGCAGACACAAGTCTCGCGAGGTACCAGACAGATCGCCCCGTCGCCGAAACCATCTCGACTACCGCAAGTCGTAGCTCTCGCGGCCGCGGGGCTGTTGGTCGTCGGCGCCGGGGTCGCGGCTGCTTCGATCTATGGAGCCTCGTCCGCCGATAGCCCTTCGACCGAGAGTAGTCCGATGGCCGTCGCCGCTCCCGTCCCTCCCGCGCCGACCGCAGCGATGGCTCCGAGAAATGCCCCGCGACCAGGGACCGCAGCGCCCACCAAGCCAAGCTGTCCCGCCAATGTTTCCGCCCTCGTCGGGGAGTGGCGAATCACGACGAACGTGGGCGGAAAAGCGCGCGCTACGCGAGGACGCTATCATCTGGCCATCAGTCTGGACCCCGCCTGCAACCCAGGCGCTCAGATCTGGCGTGATGGATTTACGATTCCTTCTGGCAAGTGGAAGGAGCGCGGCCTCTACCCGAGCCCGGAGCGCGCCCAAGTAACGGCTGTGCAGATCTCCGGTGCGAGTTATTGGTCCCTGAAGGCGCGCTGGAAAGAAAGAGTCTGGATCTTGTTCCACTTCCGCCCGTCCTCATCCCCCGGTCGAAGCAAGACCGTGCGGATGACCGGTGCGTGGATGTACCTCACCAAAGCGCACTCCACGTTTCATGGTCCGTTGGTCGCACGCAGATTCGAAGACAGCGGGCTGGGCAGCCGTTCTACCAGCGGCGGTTACCCGTCACTCAATACTTGGAGCGAGGTGCAGTGGGCTCCCCGAACGACATGGGTTTCGGGTGAGGCAGGGGGATGGAACTAGATGGGACGTCTTGGCGCAGCATTTCTGGTCTTAGTCGTGGGTTGGCCAGCGAGTACGTTGGGCACCTCGCCGTCAGGGCGCCGCAGGTCGAGCAAGGCGCGGATAACAGCGGTTGTCGGCGTACGCAATGGGCAACCGGCGGTAGAAAGTTTGCACCAGGTTCTTGACGCTATGTTTGGTTAATGCACTGCTCTTTGTCATGTCGCTGCGCTGCCCAGCCGGCTTACGTTGTATCTGCGAGGTCTTGGAACTGAGCAAGTTGGATGCTGTGGTGGCCTCCTCATTCGGTTCGGTGCAGGCGCTTACGCTGAAGATGCTCACCGAAGTCGACGTGGCGGGCGACGAGCTGCAGCGACAACTGGCCGAGGCCGCACAGACCCGCGAGAATCGACGTATCACGGTGTGTGAGGACGAGACCTTTCACCCTGGTATTTGCTTGGTTGCGATGGAGCCGGCGTCTGGTTTCATTGTCCTTGAGCGGTACGCCGCCCGGCGAGACGCCGATACTTGGACAGCGGCCCTGAAA
>CALBET010000949.1 GCA_937888665.1 uncultured Acidobacteriota bacterium | reverse complement strand
TGTGGGTCACGGTGTTCGCGTCCCACCCCTCGGTGAGCATCGACACCGACACCACACAGCGCACCTGTTCGCCAAGTTTCCCTCGCTTCCCCACCGTGTTCATTACTTCGCGGAGCAGGTTCCTCGTCGGTGATGGTCTCGGCCGCCTGCGCGTTGCCAGTGCGCTCGATGATGTCGCGGCGGAACCGCTCGATTTCGTCGCTTGCCGCCGCGCGAAAGTGCGTGTCGAGCGCCTCACCCGATTCGAGCTGTGCGCTGTCAATCAGCACCGTGCGGGGGCGCGGCAACGGATTGCCGTGCTCGTCGAAGTTGCGGAACAGCTCGAGCCGCCCGTTCTCGAGCGTGGTCGACCCATCCTCGTTCTCTCGCTGGAAACCGGAAATAAAGTCATAGACCAACTTCGAGGTTGACGTGTTGTTACAGACGACGATGAAGCAGGGCGGAACCGGAATCTGGGCCCCCTGCCAAATGCCGAAGGCGGCCTTGTAGTGCCCGTAGAGCGCGTCCAACGCGGTCTGTAATTCGACGGGCAGGCTCAGCGCATCGAGTGGGGCCGCCTTGCCGCGCCTCTTCTTCGGCATCCGGGTCCGGATGTGCTCCCACAGATTCCGGAACTTCGGCATGTCGTCGCCCGGTATGTTGTCGGCCACTGGCACCCGCTGCAGCATCTGTCCGTCGGTCTCAAGCGTCTCCGGCACCGGTCCGCGTCCCTGCAGCAGCGCCCGCCCCCTTTTCGACAACGTCGTCCGCTCCCGACGCTTGAAGGCGTGATAGTTCGTGATGACGATCTTTGCCCGGTCGAGATCGCCCAGCAGGTCCGGCGGCACCAGCTCGCGGCTCCGGTAATAGCTCTCCGGATCGTTCGGCTGCAGCGCCCGCAATCGGTCCTTGATGGTGATGCCGGGCGAGACCACCAAAAAGCCCCGCGTGAACGACCCGCCAGGCCGGCGCACCGCGTTCACCGTCTGCCAGGCGATGATCATCGCCATCACCGTCGTCTTGCCGGCACCAGTGGCCAGCTTCAGCGCCAGCCGGTCGAGCCCGGGGTTCGCCTCGGCGTTGGTGGTCTTCAGGTACTCGACGATCTTCTTGCTCGTCCGGACCTTTGGCGCAACCTCTGTCAACCAGATCGCCGTCTCCACCGCTTCGACCTGACAGAAGAACGGTCGCAGGTGCTGAAAGCTGTGGTGACGCCAGTGCTGCAGAAGACGCTGCGTCTCCGGCGTCACCAGCCAGTCCCGCGGATTGGGCAGTCCACGCCAACCGTCTATGTGTCCACGCAGTTCGTTGATGATCGACTTCAGGTCGTATTGCTGGTCCGCCGTCGACAGCCCGCGTTCGTCCTGGAACAGCAGCTCGGGCTCTTGCCGTCGACGTGTGCGCGGCTTCGGAATCGGTGTGACGAAATCGGCGCGCCGGCGCGTGTCGATGACGCGCTCGGTCGGTTGCCCGTCCTCGTCCAGTTCCCAGTGGCGGGAGGGGCACGCGTAGGGCGAGTTGAGAATCGGCTGGTCGTGAAACGTCGACATATAGTGTGACCGGGGACGCTCAGGCTCCGTCGCGTGGGTCGGTCGGCGTGGGCCCACTCTCCGCGGGTTCACCAGAGCCTGACGGGCGGCGCTTCCACCCGTCGACGATCGCGGCGAGGAGTTGGTCCAGGGGCCCCTCCAGCGTGGACCAGTCTGCACTACCGAAGGTCAGCTCGAGTGCGTAGCTGCGGCTCTTGTTCCTCTCGGCGCGGGGCACCTGCCAACAGAACTCGTCGACCGCGTCTTCCACAGCTTTGGTCGCCCTGGGTGGGAACGCGAGCGTCAACCTCCCCCGCTCCTTCGTATCGACATAGAGCGCCACGTACGAACGGAGGGTCGGCGTACCCGCGTCGGTCGTCTCCTGCAGATAGTAGGAGTACGCCTGCTTGCCGGGCCAGCAGTAGCCCTTGACACGATCTTCGATAAACGCGGCAACCTGCACGAGCAGGGTATCGACACCGAGGCTCCTGGCCGTCTCGTGAAGCGCCCTCAGATTGCTGTCCTTGGTGGGCGCGTCAAGTGGCGGCGGCTTCGACTCCCGACCCTCTACCTGGCGGGCCAGAAACAGCTTGCCGTCGCTCTTGAACGCGTGGAACGTCAGGAGCTGAATGTCGACGCTTGATTCGGCCAGGAAGTCGACCATGCGTCGGGCGCGATCGTCGGCCCCGAGTCCCACCAGCACCGTCCTCGGCCGGTCGAGTGGAAGGTCTGACACCCCGGGATGCTCCTGCCGGTACCAATCGGCGAAGTCGTCGACGCGATCTATACCGAGCCGGCCGGAATGCTTCTCTACGAGGGTGGCGAACCCGGAGTCATCCAGCCCGGCCAGGTCGGACGCGTAATCGAGCACCTGGGCCACCGCGTCGCGGGTCAGTGTGCCCCGCTTGAGTTCCAACACGACCGGACGGCCGTCGGCATCGATCCCCAACAGGTCCAGCGGCCCGCCGCCGGTCGGCACCTGCCTCCCGACGAGCGTCAGCCCTTCCATGAGCAAGTCCGGTGAGGCCACCAGAAGCTCCTCGAGATTCTGCTCGGTGTCGGTATTGTCGACGCCATCGACCGTCGTGGCGGTTAGCCGCCCCTCCGATGCGTCCACCGACCAGAGTTGAATCTTCTTCACGCAGCCTCGCTTCCATTCACGCTACCGCCCCGCCGCCTCTTCCACGAACCGGTCGTACTGCATCTCCAGAAACTCGGCCCCGGGCCGCAACTCGACCCGCCGCGGCAGTGCCCGAGCGATGCTGATGCCTTGCATCGCCTGAATCGCATGCACCAGCGTCGGGCCGTCCTTCTCGCGCAATAGATCCGGCCGCACTTCGATGATGTGATCCGGACGCACCCCCAGGAAGTGCCGATCGAACGCCGCGTGGTGCAGCTTGCAGAGCGCCAGACCGTTCGGTACGACTGGCTCACCCTCGGGGTCGGCATCGGGCACGATGTGGGCCGCGTCGAGCAACTCGGTGTGGCGGAACCGGCAGAAGGCGCACTGGTGACGGTAGGCGTGCAGCACCCGTTCGCGGAACGTCCGTTGGTGCAAACGCTGGCGTACGGCGCGCGTCTCATACTGCCGACGAACCTCCGCACGGTCGTCGCGGAACATCGCCGGAGACCCACCCACCGCCATCGGCGGGGCCGCGTGCGCGGCGTCGTCGACCGCGATGCTTACCGTGAGACGGCTGCGGTCGTCAGCGACGACGAAGACGGGCCACGCGGCGACATACTTTCCCGCCACGATGCCATGAAAGTAGACCAGTGGCAGCCGCTCCTGCATGGCGAAGCGCAGCAACTGGTTTTCACGGTGCTCCGGGTCGACGCCGCGGTAGCGATAGTGCAGCAGACCGTCCGAGCCAAAGGCATCGTCGTAGGGCCCAGACGGCGACGTTCTGATCGACAACGGCGCGTCGGTGAGCACGCGTGGCTTGAAGATGCCCTGCTGGCTTACCAGAGGAATCCTGTCGCCGGCGAGCACGAATCCGCGGGACAGTAAAGCCCACGGCAGAAAGTCGCCTTGCGCGGCGACCTGCGCCCTCAGCCACTCGAACGCCGCGGTGCGTACCCTGAGATCGTGATGTCGATCGAACACGTCAACGCCATCTCTGCGCCACCGGGCAGGTGCGGAAGACAGCGGGACGCCCTCGACCTGGTGCCGGTTGACGCCACGCCATACGCCTATACGAGTCGGCTCAGCCTACGGCGCGCACGAAACCGCGTCAAGGACATCCCACCTTGGGACGAGATGGAAGACTCGTCGATCGCCGCGACCGCACGGCCTCGGATGCGGGTGCGCGAATGGCACGGGCCGACACCTTTTTTCATTTTCCCCTTGACAGCTTTTCGGGAGTCACGCCGCGCTTGTCAACTGCCCCGACCACACTGGCGCGTCTCGTGACCCGGCAACCCGCTGGCACGCCGTTCATTGGCAACGAGACCCCAACGCGAGCGCCGGCCCTGGATCGGCGCGCACACGCGCCGTCAGCGTTGCAAAAACTGCGATGCGACCATGGAGGCATGCCTACCAACCAATCGCTGCAAACAACCTCGGCTCGCTCCCCACTACCGACCGGTGCCGACGGGCTCAGTCGCCAGGCCGAGACCGCCGCCCTCGGCGACGCCATCGCCGAGTTGGCGGCGCGCATTCAGGCGGCCACCTACGAGCTCTTGGTGATGATTCGCCAGTTCGACGACCGCGGGGGCTGGGGTCAAGGCTTCAGGTCGTGCG
>CALBET010000948.1 GCA_937888665.1 uncultured Acidobacteriota bacterium | reverse complement strand
ATGCACATCGTCTCGAACGTGGTGGGCGACCTGGCCGACGACCAAGACGCGCTGCGGACGCAGCGATGCGATCATGCCGGCGGCATCAAGAACCACTGGGAGGTAGCTCAATTCGTGGTCGGGCACCGAAGAGGAGGGCTCAAGCACTGGCCATCAGCTCCACACAACTGTTCGGCTCCACTTCTGAGGTCATCGGCGCCAGCGGCCCGAGCCTTGAGAGTGGGCTCGGCAACCGGCGAGGGCGCCGGAACCGCGCTGCGCTCGGACGGATCTCACCGGAACCGTCGAGCGCGAAGACATGTCCACGAGTCTGCAGTGCGAGGCAGGTCGCCAGCGATTCGCGACGAGCCACGACGTCGACAGCGACGTCAGCCAACCGAAGCACATCGATCGCCGTCATGAAGATCCGGTCGCCCGATCCGATGACGACCCGCCCGAACCGGCCCGAGCGTGACGCCCAGTCCGCCTCGTCAAGGAGCTCAAGGTCAGCGCCGTCCTCACCGGAGCGCCGCCGGTGCAACACCCCCGGCCATGCCGCTTCGACCTCAAAGACGTGGAGGCCGTTCCTCCCAGTGGCGACCACAACCTGGTCGCCAGCGCGATAGCCAGCGGTACGCCGATACTGGGCAAACACGGACCGGATCAACCCGCGGTCAACCGTATTCGGATCACCGAGCAGATTGTCGGCGTCAACCAGGTGCAGCGTGCGTTCACACGAAGCAACCGTTGCATTCCCTGGTACTGAGCAGATATAGTCCGCCATCAGCATAAATCTCTCGCCCTCTCGTCCATGGGGAGAAATATTATGCTACGAGCATTAGAAATACAACCACCAGACAGAAATTTCTCTACATGAACGACAATGCAGCGAAGATGGCACGCCAGAGTCTCGGCCGCGCGATCGAGGTCCAGCGCGTACATCTGGGCATGAAGCGCAAGGATCTGGCTCAGAAGGCCAGCCTCAGCTACCCCTATATCAGTGAACTTGAGAACGGCGGCAAAGAGCCGTCGGCCAAAGCGCTCCGACAGATCGCCGACGCGCTCGAAATGGGTGTCGCCGAGCTGGTCGCGCTCGCCGAGAGGTACCAAGATGCTGACGATGACAGGGTCGAACAGCGACTTGACGTACCAACCGTCGCAGCCGCGTCCGTGCTCTCCAACAGTGCTGAGAACGTCCTCGCGCTGTCGGGAGCCGCTCAGGAGCCAGGTACGTCGCTCGAGCCGCCGCAGCCAGGCGACGACGAGTTGCGGGTGATCGTGCGGGCCGTCGTGAGAGACGAGATCGAACGACTCGTCGCCCGTGAGCTGCCAGGCATCGTCGCCCGCGAACTGCGACGGGTACTTGCCGACACTGCTGGAACGGACTAACGGCCCATGACACCATTCGACACGCGATCGTTCGAGCTCGTCGATTGGCAACGCGACGCCGTCCGAGCGTGGGCCTCGGGAGCGTCCACACCACACACGGGCACCCTTGAGATCTTCACGGGGGGCGGGAAGTCCCTCGTTGCGCTCGCGTGCGGTGCGGAAGCCGCGAAGATTGAGCCTGACCTGCGCATCGCCGTTGTCGTCCCGACCGAAGCGCTCGCCCGCCAGTGGATCAACGTGTTTCTCCGCTACTCGAACAGCGAGGCGTCCGAGATCGGCCTCCTTGGCGCCGGGGGAAACGACTCACTTCTCACCCA
>CALBET010000947.1 GCA_937888665.1 uncultured Acidobacteriota bacterium | reverse complement strand
CAGGCCAATCACTGATGCACTCGCCAGATAGGCCGTGGCCGAGATGCCGAATTCCCGAAGCGCGAATCCGGCGGCGGCAAAGTACGCCGCGAACACCGCGACGCTGGCGGCGAATCCGGTGAGTGTTTGAATCTTGACTTGCGAGAAGTGGGTGACATTCAGCGCACACCGCGTGACAGACCGAATGACGAGAACAGCGACGTGGGCGGCCAACGCCACACCGATGGTGATCGCTCAAACGGCGGTCACTCCTCCACCATTCATTGTTCCAGTCACATCTCACAACCGCGAGGGCCGCAGAGCGCGCCAGACGGATTTCGGATGGCGGGGGCCTCTACCTGCTCGTGTCCCCCGGCGGCGCCAAGAGTTGGGTGTTGCGAACCGTCGTCAAGGGCAAGCGGTGCGACCTCGGTCTGGGCAGCGTCACCCTCGTTCCACTGGCTGACGCCCGCAACCCGGGGGGTCGTGCCGCACAACCTGCCTGGCGCCTTGCTCCTCCGGCCGGCGGCCGCGATAATGACGGATGGCCTCAGACGAACGGGACCGGCTTGTGGCGCGGCTCACCCGGAGCCTCGAGCAACACCTCGAGGTTCTCGACGCCTATCTATTTGGGTCCCACGCCCGCGGACAGGCACAGGCACACAGCGATGTCGACGTGGCCGTCTACGTCGACCGGGATCACGTGCCGGACACCCCCCTGGGATACTCCGCGGAGCTCGCCGCCGCCCTGATGGCCACCGTGGGCAGGAATGCCGTGGACGTCGTGGTGCTCAATAACGCCCCCCCTCTCCTTTATCACCGGGTTCTCCGGGATGGCGTGCGGCTGCTGGCGCGTGATCTCCGCGCCACCACGACACGGGAGGGACGCGCGCTGTCGCGCTACTGCGACTACGTGCCTCAGTTGAGGAAGGTCGACGCGGTGCACCGGGCCCGCGTCGACGCGGGATTCCTGGGTCGATGAGCCCCGGGGAGATCGACGCCACAGTCGTCCGTCGTCATCTGCTCGCCCTGGATCGTGCGCTGCAGACCCTCGGACCACATCGGACATGCTCGCTGCCGGAACTGCGCGCGAATCAGGAGAGGCTCTGGATCGTCGAGCGGGGTTTGCACCTGTGCGCCCAGAACGCGCTCGACGTCGCCACGCATGTCGCTGCCAGCGCCGGGCGTGACGTGCCGGACTACGCGACCGCGCTCGACCGGCTCGCGGAGCTACGCGTCCTGCCGCCCGCGTTCGCCGAGCGATTCCGTGGGATCGCCGGGTTCCGAAACGTGATCGTGCACGGCTACCTGGACATCGACCCGGAGATCGTGCATCGCGTGCTGACCGAACGGCTGGACGACTTCGAGGAGTTCGCGCGTCACATCGAGCGGTATCTGGAGCAGGCCGGGAGGCAGGACGGCCTCTGAACGAGGCTGACGGCCCAGAGCAGGCCTCGCAGCCCTGCACCCATTCCGCTTCGACTCGTGCAGCCGACCGGCCCGCCGCCAAGAGCGCGGCGCTCGAAACCTGATCATAGTCGGGACTATGATCCCTCTACCCCGCCCTCCAGCGGATGCAGTCCAAGGGGTGGATCCGCTCCGAGTGGCGGACGACCGAAAACAACCGACGGGCAAGGGATCACATACGGACCCCGGCGGGGGCATGCGAGCTGGACCGGGAGCGCTCGCAGTAGGAGCGCGACTTTTGAACGAAGAAGCGGTTCGCTCCGGGTGAGCGGCCGAGGCGCCAAAGCGCATACCGGAAGACGTGAACGTCGGCTCCTTCAGCCTTCTCCGTATCGAGCTTCCTCTCCGTGACGTCGATGGCGTACGTTGTTGGGTCCTTACCCCACGCCGCCTGGACCGCGGCTCTTCGAATTAGACACGGAACGCAGGACCCGCAGTGTTCGCGCCAGAAACGTCCGCGAGTTCGGGCGGGGCCGGGGCTGGCTATCGAGGGACTGCAGCCAGGTGATCTGGCACGCTGAGTCGACCCTGTCATGACCGACCTTTTCTTCGCCCGGTCGCAGATGGCGATGTCGTTGGGGTTCCACATCATCTTCGCGGCGGTGGGGATCGGCATGCCGTTGCTGATGGCCGTGGCGGAGGGGGCGCACCTCCGAACAGGGAATCGGATGTACCGCGAGCTCGCCGAGCGCTGGGCGAAAGGCACGGCCGTCCTGTTCGCCATCGGCGCGGTGTCGGGGACGGTGCTCTCCTTTGAGCTCGGGCTGCTCTGGCAGGTGGTCGCGGAGATTCAGCCGGCGAAATTCGCCGCCATGGAGGCGCACTACGAGACCGAGCCTGCCGCGCCGATCGTCATCGGCGGCATCCCGGACGACGAAGAGCGGACCGTCCACTACGGCATCGAGATTCCCGGCGCGCTGAGCTTCCTCGCCTACCGCGATGTCGACGCCGAAGTAACGGGCCTCGAAGCCTTTCCTCGCGACGAGTGGCCGAACACGCGCATCGTTCACTGGGCGTTCGATCTCATGCTACTGTGCGCCTTCCTCATGCTCGGCGCCGTGATCTGGGGGGCTGTCCAATGGATCCGGCGACGGGAGGTGCCACGGGGCACGTGGTTCCTCCGCGCCATGGTCTTCACGGGTCCACTCGGCTTCATCGCCATCGAGGCGGGATGGGTGGTCACGGAGGTCGGCCGCCAGCCGTGGATCATCTACGGCGTCATGCGGACGGAAGAGGCCGTTACGCCCATGGAGGGCCTCGTCGCGCCGTTCACGACCTTCACCATTCTCTACTTGGTGCTTTCGATCGTGCTGGTGTTCATCCTCCGCCGGCAGTTCCTCGCCCCGACGGCCGAGGAGTCAGAGGGCGTGCGGGGTTTTCGCGCGGACGTAGACGCATGAGCCTGGTCACCGTCATAGCCGTGGTCCTGCTGGTCTCCCTCGTGCTCTACGCGCTTACGGGCGGCGCGGATTACGGCGGCGGAATGTGGGATCTGCTGGCTCAGGGACCTCGGGCGAAGGAGCAGCGGGAGGTCATCGCGAGCGCCATCAGGCCCATCTGGGAGGCGAACCACGTCTGGCTGATCCTCGTGGTGACCGTACCGTTCACAGCCTTCCCCCGCGGATTTGCCGCCGTGATGACGGCGCTGCACATACCGCTCACCATCGTTCTCATCGAGATTATCCTTCGGGGAGCCGCCTTTGTCTTCCGCTCCTACGGCCCCGACCGCGACCGCATCGAGAAGTTCTGGAGCCGCGTCTTTGGCGCCGCCAGCTTCCTGACGCCGTTCTTCCTCGGGATGAGCCTCGGCGCACTCTCCTCCGGCGACATCCACATCGACGAGTCGGGGCAACTGACGAGCGGTTTCTTCTCCGGCTGGACGGACCACTTCGCGTTCTCGTGCGGTCTCTTCGCGCAGGGGATGTTCGCCCTCCTCGCGGCGACGTATTTGACCGTGGACGCTGAGGGCGAACCCGAAGTACAGGAAGACTTCCGCAAACGCGCACTTATCTCGGAGGTCCTGTTGCTGCCGGCAGCGGCGCTCGTCTTTTTCGTGGCGATGGCGAAGGCGCCGCTCCTCTTCGAGCGGCTCACCGCTTGGTGGGCGCCGTGGATTCTGATCGGAACAAGCGTGTTCGCGATCGTGGGCACAGCGGCTCTATGGAAGCGCTGGTTCCGCGGCGCGCGACTTGCCGTCGGGACGCAGGTCGCGTTCATCGTGGTAGGGTGGGGGCTCGTCTAGTATCCCTACATCGTGTTGCCGGACCTCGCATTCACCGCCTTCGCCGCTCCGGCCTCCACGCTGAGGCGCTTGTCTGGGCACTCGGGATAGGAGCACTCTTTCTCCTCCCGTCGTTCGGATATCTGTTCTTCGTGTTCAAGCGACGGGAGGGGGCGAAAGCGGCGGAGAGGGAGACGGTGGACGGCAGATGACCGACGGCAGGCTTTCATGACTTCGAGGCCTACGAGCGGCTCGTGGCGGCGGCGCTCGCGATCGACGCGAATGCCCACCTCATCATCGTGCTGGGAGGCGAGGCGGGGCTGCGGTGCGGCGAGATGATGGCGTTGGAGTGGGAAGGCGTGGACCTCGGGACATGGCAGGTCGGCGGGCCTACCTGGGGATGTCGTCGCGTCGGCCCCGGATCCGTACCTAATAGCCCGCGAAGACCTATCCGGCGCTGGATTTCGACCGAGCGCTCAGCACCGCTTCGATCAGATCTTCCGGAACGGTGTCCGGCAGCGGCCCTTCATCGTCTTCGAATGCGTGGCGACCCAGTCTCACCGTGTCCTCGTAGCTACGCAGATACGTCACGCAGTTCGGGCAGATTGCCAGATGGCGCTCGAATTCCAGCCGGGTTTCCGGTGGGATCTCGCCCGACAGATAGTCGGCGATGAACGCGGTGAGTTCTCGGCAGGTCACAGAGTTTCTTTAGTCAGACGGGGCTGCGCCCCGAACCCCACGCGCCCGCTCCGCGGGGACCCCGAATGCGGCATCACGAGTAAACGGGGCTGCGCCCCGAACCCCACGCGCCCGCTCCGCGGGGACCCCGAATGCCCCACTCCGCGGCCGCGGGGCGCGCATTGTCGCGCGCCTTGGCGTCTTTCTCATCAGTTATTGGATGCCGCGTCGTCCGCGGTGGTTACACCCGCCCGTGCGTACTGTCGCCGGAGCAGTGTCGCCAGTGCCTGGCGCGCTCGATGGAGTCGGGTCTTGACTGCCGCGGTTGAGAGCTCCAGCGCCTCGGCGACCTCACGGGTCGACCGCTCTTCGATGTCGCGGAGGAGCAGGACGGAACGGTACGCCTCGGGCAGTTCCGCGATGCACCCGCGCACGGTCG
>CALBET010000946.1 GCA_937888665.1 uncultured Acidobacteriota bacterium | reverse complement strand
ACAAACGGATCCTCGGCGGCAGTCTCCGTGCGAAGGGGTTCGAGGCGCAGCAGCGTGAAGCGAGGGTGGGGTGCACCGTCCTGAACAAAATGTTGGCGCTCGGGAAGGCGCAGTCTTCCGCGGTCACGGCGTGATCGTCGGCGACTTCGACATCGGTTCGGTCCGTGGTCGAACCATGCAACAAAGCCGCAGCGTGCCGCAGCCTCTGCCTCTGCAACGGCGGCCTCGAGGTATTCAATCGCGCGGGCCACGTCCGGCTGCGTGAATGCGGCGACGCGCCTCGGCCCACGATACGGTCGTGGCGGTGCCCGATTCGATTTGATCGAGCCGTGCCCGAATTTCGGCAGACCATGCCGCCTCGGCGTCCATGTCGACGTCGGCCTCAAGGCTCTGGATCAACTCGCCCGCAAGCGCGGCGCGCTGGTCGTCAGAGAGGAGAAGCGCCTCATCCAGCAGTGCTCGTGGATCCATAATCCGAGATTACCACGTCCTTGTTCGGCGGCGGTCTGTCTCGACCACGCGAGCCCGCGCAGTGACACACTGGCCTCGCACCGAGAGACTATCGGCTCGAGGCGGCCCGGTCCGAGCGGGTTCCACCGAGCGCCCGGTGGTTGACCGACCGACTAAGGCCAGAGCCAACCAAACGTGCCCGCGGTCAAGAGGGCGTAGATCAGGCCGTCGAACATCGTGCGGAGCGTGTGACGATAGGAAGTATCGGACTAAACCGCTTTCAGCGGTAGGCGCTAGTTCGACCGGCTGACCCTCGGGTCCCCCGGGTGTTGCCCCCCTCGCAGTCAGCACTCATCCTTCATACGCTTCTGTGCGAACGCCTGGACTCCCCCAGGCCCTTGCAGAGGAGCGTCCCATGACATCCCTTCGTCAACGCCTGCTCGAAGACATGCAGCTGCGCCAGCTGTCGCCGTTCACCCAGCGCGCGTCTGTGGCGAGCATCGCGCAGGTCGCGCGCCACGTCGGCCGGTCGCCCGCAGACGTGGGCCCCGCGGAGATTCGCGCGTAC
>CALBET010000945.1 GCA_937888665.1 uncultured Acidobacteriota bacterium | reverse complement strand
TCCACCACAGGGTTGGGTCTGGTTCTGCGCCACGCTCACAACCGTGATGGAAGTGGTGGTAGGCGCTGACGAATCCGCGAGACTCCAGCTGATCCATGAAGTCGCCGAACTTGGTGCGCTTCTTCGGGTAATCCCAGATAACAGATTTGTTGAAGTCACCGCTGATGACTGTCAGGTCCGAGCTCCCTGACTGGAACCCCTCGTAGTGATCCATGGATGCCCGACAGGACCCGAGTTGTCGGGCGCTCTCGTACCCGCGACCTCGACTGCTCATATCCCAGACGGCCAGCAGCCGGATGTTTCTGGGTCCGGTTAGGTGGAGCGGCATGACCCATTGATAGTCACGGTCATAGCTGTCATCGACCCGCAACTCCCAGCCGTCGAATGCGACGGCTAGGAGACCTTTGTTGGGGTTGGCGCCATCCCATTGGGGCAGAGAGGTTGCACCGATGTCTTTCAACGCTTGTCCGGTCTTGTCGGGGTTGGCCGACTCGGGAAGGATTGCGACCGTCGGATTCAGCTTCGCTAAATGGCGTGCCTTGGTCTGAAGGGACATCGCCACGTTCCACTCCACAAGGCGCACTGAGACGCTGGGCCGCGAGGGGGCAGAGAGAGTCACTCGACGCCCTGGCTCTCCCACTCGCCGAAAGTTCCTTCCGCAGAAATCCACTCTCGACGGCCGTTGCATGACCGCCCGAGGGCGATGGCACCGGCAGTGGACGGGGAGGAAAAAACGATATTGCGGGTGACGCGGCCTCTCCCGGCTTCAACCGCAATGGCACCGTTGGCGACTAGTTGTTCATGCTGGGCTCGGTAGGTGGCGTAGGCCTTCCTGGTGCTCTGCGCTTTGCCGACCCCGTGCCATGAGGCGACCACGAACGAACCAGCGAGCATGGTGAACTCCCCGTCGATCTGTTGTGCCTGAGCGTCAACGCGGAGTTTGTGGTGGCCGAGCTGAAAGATCGGTGATGTGGTCGCCTCAGCGGGCGCGGGAGCCGTAGAGGCGGCTTGCGGAACCCGAATAGCGTTGACGCCCAACACCGGCAGGACGATCTGGAGTTGGGACACGAAATAGTCCATGTCCGACTTATCCGCCTCGGGCAACATCGGGCTCGTGGGCGTATTGGCGTTGTCGAGGGTGACACGGCCAGCCTCTGTCGCCAGGGTGTGCAGCCTGGCCTCTAGGTAACGGCCATGGGCTTTGGTGAGGTTGGCGTCCTTTGACGTGATGACGACAACTCGGTCCCAGAACTCCTTCTTGCGCTGGTGATCGCGCAGCCGGTCGGCCACGATATCGGCCTCACCGATGTAGCAGCGGGTGTTGCCCACGGCTTCTTCGTCGTCACCCAGTAGCAAGTACGCGCCGGTGTGTTGCGCCTCCTCGCGTGCAAGAAGATCCGCTAGGTCCGAGCGGCGGGCCGATAGAACGTGGCCGGTCCAGTTGGTGATCTCAGCCGTTGTCAATCCGCCCGGTGTGCCGTCGATAAGGAACAGCTTGATCTGCTTCCCGCTCATGTAGAGACCACCCCCTCGGTCAAATTAGCGTCGTTGGGCACGTATGGCGGTAGCGCCACCACATGACACATAACCACCCCGTAGACCCCGCCATACGACGTTCTCCGGCATGAATAGGGGCGGTCTGGTCCGTTTCCGACCGGGACACCGGAGAACGCTGCTGGTCAGTCGTCTAACCGACGGAGATCGACAGCCCTAGCCTCGGCCAGCCACGGCGGCAGGCGAGGCGGCAGCCCGCCGGAGCCGATGCTCTGGGACCACATTTGCAGCTGCTCGGTGGCCGCGTCCACGGCCTCGTCCTCGCGGGTCGCGTCGGTGTCACCCTCGGCCTTCTTCGCCGCCTGGGCGACGAGCAGCTCCACCCCCAACCGGCGGATCATCAGCCGATCCGCTGTTCTAGGAACGCCTGCATAGCTACGACGTTGTTCGTCGGGACACCGAACGTGATCGTTTGACCGGCGGCATGGACGAGTACGTCGTGGGCCACCGTCAGCGCTGCAAATGAATCGGGGCAATGCTGCCCCTGCTGCCACAGGACCGCAGCCGCCTCCAGGTCGGGCAGGAATCCCGCGATCCTCACGGTGCCGGTTTCGAGCCCCTGGAGCAGCGCCGCCGCTCGGGCCATCGCATCTCCACGGCCCCTCCCGCTGCTCTTCGGAGGCCAGGCGGTCACCCTGATGGGCCGGTTGATCTTGTAGCGGCCCAGCGCCTCCTTGACGATTCGGGTGTAGGTCGTCCCGGCGGCGAACGCCTCGACGCTGATCTCGCTAGCCCCGACATCCATCGCCAGTTCGACTGCCGCCCTGGTCCACTGGTCGGAGGTCATCTGGGCGCTCTTGTCGGCGATGACGGCCACCACGCCGTCACGGGTCATGCTGGCCGCGACGATGCCTGTCTCGTCACCCAGCCCGCTATCCGCTGGATCGACCCCGACGACGATGTGGCTGGGGGCGCTCGGGGCGCACGCCATCTGCCACTGGTCCAGCCATTCCCGTTTGACCAATCCACCCTCGGGCGCACTGGGCACGCCCAGATACATCGCGGCCCAAGCCCGTTCGCCCGAGGTGCGTCGCGCCGCCGCATAGTGCTCAGGAGTGAACCCTAGGGCGCTGATCATGGCGACACCGGGAGCGCGGCCCAGGGCGTCAGGGACACCGGCCTCGGACACCGCCGGGATGTTCGTATGCCGCCACACGTCGGGTTCAGCGTCGAGCAGCTCGCCTGCCAAATCTGCTTCGTTCCACCGGCTCATGACCAGCAGCACGCTCCCACCTGCGTGGACGCGGATGGCGAGGGAGCTGCGCCACTCGTTGAGCACCCGGCGACGGTGGGCGGCGGAATCAGCTTCGGCGGCGTCCTTCACAACGTCGTCGAGGACCATGAAGTCAGCACCGAATCCGACCACACCGCTCTGGATTCCGGTCGCCAGCAGGATGCCCCGTCTGCCCTGGACGGCCCAGCGACCTACTCGGCTCTGGTCGGAGGCAATCGAGTATCCGAGGAACTCGGAGTGCTCGTTGACGATCCGCCGGATTTCGCGGCTGTGGGCCTGGGCAAGCTCGTCGGAGTAGGAGACCAGCATGACCTGGAGGTCGGGGTCGCGCATCAGCGCCCAAACGACCGTCCAGATGGCTAACAGGCGTGATTTGCCGGTCCTCGGCGGGGTACTACAGATGTCGCGTTGGTCTGGTTGGGTGACCGAGCGCACGGCCATGTCGCTCAGGAGCTTGATGGTCGGGGTGACGACGAAGGTCGGGTCGAGCCGCTTCGCCAGCGCGGCTGGGGACTCCGGTCGCTGACGTGCCTGCTGGGCAGCCAGCGCACGGGCCGCGACCAAGGTGCG
>CALBET010000944.1 GCA_937888665.1 uncultured Acidobacteriota bacterium | reverse complement strand
TACAGCAGATATGACTTACTCAACCATGACCTGGGACCGCGGTTCCGAGACTCCGTCTCTCCCCACGGCCGCGAGGGGGCTGGGCCATCACTGACGAGACCGCGGGACGGGAGGCTAGGGAACGAGCGAGATCTGGGCGACGCCAAGCACGTTTCGACTGGCGGCCTCCTGGATGAACCCGACGACACGGAGCTGGTCTCGGTTCCAGTTCGGCTTGAGCGGCACCGCGATGTCAGCTTCGTAGGGCCTTTGCATCAGCGCGGGGAACTCCTCCACACGCTCGAGCCGCCGAGTCACCGCGGTGTGGCGCAGGCGCCGCCGGGCGTTCTCTCCGCGCAAGACGTTCGTGGCGAGCCCGGTCTCCGTCACGGCGAGCCAGAGCTCAGCGATCACCCCGTCCCGCAGCGCCGGCAGGCTGCCGATCCTGGTCCGGATGGTCAAGACGTCTGACGCCATCGCTCCCACCCACTGCAACCGTATCTCCGCCTTGGGCGATGCCGCGGCCTGAGCGATCGCCCGACGAGCGTCGGCTTCGAGGCTCCCGACGAGCGCCGTTCGGCCATCCACTACGATCTGCGGGGTGTAGTTCACCGGCTCCCCCAGCGCCCGGCGGTAGACCTCCTGCCGCTCCGTGAACGCGGTCGACGAGAACGGGTCGCTCCAACCGAGCCCATCCCAGTAGTCGACGTGCTCGCTCAACCCGATGATCTGCGCGCCCGGCACCGGTTGCTCGGCTTCGAATCGCATCAGGAGGGCGTCGGCCGGTGGGCAGCTTGAGCACCCCTCGGATGTAAACAGCTCCACGAGCACAGGAGTAGCCAGCTCCTCCTGGCGGGCCGCCGCCAGCGGCAGCCAGACCGCGCCGCCGACCACGCAGGCCACGCCAAGCACCGCAGCCAGGGCGACCACGGGCCGTGAGGCGCCCCGTTCCCCCGTGTCGAGCGTCATTGGTCCACTATCATCTCATCTCGGCCACCACGCATGGCTCACGAGGAGCCATCGGACGGAAGTCGTCGGAGGGCTATGCCATGAACACCTCGGGTGTCAGCGCCGTGTTGCTCGTCGTCGGGTCCATGACCCCGCAGGCCGTGACGCCATCGGCACGCCCTATCGTGTTCTCTCGCGTGTGCAACATCGAACCGGGCCAAGACGCGGCCACCGTGGCACTCGCCAGGGAGATGGTCACCCTCGTCAACGAGCGGTACCCGGGCGCCGAGATGACGGTGCACACCGGTCGCTGGATGACCGGCTTTCAATCGCTCGCCGCGCCCCTCAACCAAATCCGCTTCACCGAACGCCACCCTGACCTGGAGCGCCGCGACGCCTTCACCGCGATCCTCTTGGGCGACGACGATTTCGAGGCGCTCCAGCGGAAGGTGGCGGAGGCGATCGATTTTGGCAGCTGCACAGACACCCAGTTCAGAGCCCCGCCGTAGGTGGGCTCCCGCTGTCGATCTGGCGATCCCCGATACGGATCTCGCCCCGGTTGCCCTTGTTAAGGTGTTTATTGTTAGCTGTTTGCAGGTGATCTATTTGACTTGGCACCGTCCCTCGCCTATGATCACCCGGCTAATTTCAGCAGAATCTTTCTCGTGAGGAGACGCACTCCAATGAAGTACTTTGCCCGAAGCGCCTGGATCGTGGCGGGATACGCTGCCGCGGTGCTCTTCGCTTCCGCCCCGGTTGGCGCACAGGAGCTCGAGGAATGGCAGCAAGAGGAGATCCGCACACTCTTGCTTGCGGTTGGTGAGGCCCGAAGCGAGAGCCGGGCTCCCGATGAGGGCGCCATCGAGTACTTACCCAGCTACATGCAGGGCCCCGAGGGAGCCGTCTATGTGCCGTTCACGCTGCTGATCGACCCGTCCGTGATCACCACGTCGAACCTCGCTGTGTTTGTCGCGTTGACGGCGCCCAGTGACGCGCCTGCTCCCGATGCCGAGCCTCCCGACGCGGTGTTCGAGAATAGCTTCTACGCCGCAGTGAACAAGATGGAGTCTGGACAGATCCGCGTCAGCGGGGCACTGCAGTCGCCAGGCGGTGAATATGATGTCTACATCGCCATCCGGGACAGTTTCGATGGCGACGCCCCCATCGAGAGTGCGATCAACCCGGTGACCGGTCAGCCGGTGCGGGCCGCCGTCGTGCCGCCCATCACGATCCTCCGCGAGCGGGTCACGATTCCCGACCTCTGGAACGGCGAACTGGCGCTCAGTACCGTCTTTCTGAACGAAAGCGTCGAGATGCTGGCCGAAGCGCCCACGCCGGAAGACCTGGCCAAGTTCCCGTACACCGTCGGCGGCGCCCGCATCGTTCCCCGGCTCGACAGCCGGCTCACCAAGGGTGACACGCTGGCGTGGGTATTCCAGATTTACAACCCCGGCCACGACAACGGGATGCCCGATATCACCATCCATTACGAGTTCTATACGAAGAAGGACGGGGCCGAGACATTCTTCAACCGGACCGCGCCGGTGGCCCTGGGCAGCGCGATGCTGCCACCCGGTTTCGACGTGACGAAGGCCACTCTCGTCGACGGGCAGAATATCCCACTCGGGGGCTTTCCCGCCGGTGACTATCGGTTGGAGATCAAGGTGACAGACAACAAGCGCTCAGCCGAATTGACGCAGGACCTGCTGTTCACCGTCGCGGAATAGCGGCCCACCGTCCCGCGTCACACCGAGACCGGCGTTGGGCCGGCCGAACAAGGCGAGAAGAGGGAAAATACCGACAGTATTTGACCGATGAAGAACGCAGATCGGTCGGACGCAGCGCCGGTCGAATGCAGCGGGACTTCAGCCACGCTGCTACTCCCGCCGACGCTTCCACCGTGCGAGCAACAGCGTGGTCAGCGCCAGCATGATCTCGTCAACGAACGGGATCGGGTCCGGGATCAGCAGGTCGGCCACCAACAGCGCCGCAGCCACGACAAAGAGCTGCCACGACCGCAGGCGCGACAGCCACCCCGGCGCCCAGCTATCGGACATGCTCCCGGTAGAAAGCCAGCATGCGAGACCAGCAGGTGGCCGCATGGGCCTCGTTGTAGACCTCGGGGCGCGTGTCGTTGAAAAAGGCGTGGTCCGCCCCATCGAAGACGGTGATCTCGGCCGACCGCCCAGCCGCGTGGAGGTCCGCCTGGAGTTGGCGTGCGGCTGCGGGCGGTACGAAGCCATCCCTCTCCGCAAAGAACCCAAGCACCGGCGCCTGCAGCGTCAACAGGTTCGGCGTCACATTCGGGTGAATGCCGTAGAAGACCACGCAGGCTCCGACCGCGGCGTTCTCGCACGCCGCATAGAGTGACAACTGCCCGCCCATGCAGAACCCCACCGTGCCCGCGTGGTCGGTCGTCACCTCGTCGCGGGAGAGTAGATAGGCGATCGCTCCGCGGAGGTCTTGTTCAGCGCGGCCGATGTCGAGCGCCATCATCAGCTTTCCGGCATCGTCGGGACTGGTCGTACTCTCGCCGTGGTACATATCCGGCGCCAGCGCGACAAATCCCTCGGCGGCGAGCCGGTCCGCCACATCCTTGATGTGATCGACCAATCCCCACCACTCCTGCAGCACGATCACACCGGGTCCGCCGCCTGATGCCGGCGCCGCCAGATACCCACTGCCCGCTTTCCCGTTGCTGGGAAACTCAACCATCGTTCCAGACATGCGTCCTCCGTTCGGTGCGGCCCGTCTACGGTCGGGGCCAGTCCTGATCGGGTCCTTACTCCTGGGTGTGGGTGACGCCCGCCCGGTCGACCTCGACGACCGAGAGACTCTGAGCCCGGTTCTCCACCGCGATGCCTGACGAAGCACTCAATGGGGCGTATACCTCCAAGCTGGCCTGGATCAGGGTGCCGTCATACAGCGCGGCCGTCTCGTCGGCGTTGAGGCCGGCGCGGTGAATCATCCACTCTTTGAAGTCCGCCTGCTCTGGAGCCACAGCGGCAGCCGGC
>CALBET010000943.1 GCA_937888665.1 uncultured Acidobacteriota bacterium | reverse complement strand
CCGGTGCGGTGACCTGCCCGACAAGGGCATCAATAGCACTGGCAGCGTCCCGCTTCGGCTCGGCATCCAAGTTGGCGACGACCGGCACCGAAGGGTCGGACACCACCAACGCCCGAAGCTCCGGGGCCAGCCGGTCCTCGGCGGGGCGCATCAGCGCGCAATGAAACGGCGCGCTGACCGCTAAGGCCACCACCCGCCGGGCTCCGAGCTGTTTCGCCCGCAGGCCGGCCCGCTGCACGGCACCACGATGACCGGCAATCACGATCTGCCCCGGCGCGTTGAGATTGGCCGGACTCACGATTTCCCCCTCCGACACGTCGACACATGCCCGCGCGAGCGTCGCTTCATCAAGGCCCATGACGGCGGCCATGGCCCCCTCGCCCACGGGGACCGCCTCCTGCATGTACCGGCCTCGATTTCGCACCGTCCGGACCACGTCGCTGAACGCCAGCGTGCCGGCGACCACGTGTGCCGAGTACTCGCCTAGACTATGCCCCGCGAGAAACGCCGGCGCGAGACCTCTGGCGGTCAGCACGCGCGCCGTCGCGGTCGCGACCGTCACCAGTGCCGGTTGCAGGTATTCGGTCAGCGTCAACTGCTCGACGGGCCCCTCGAAACAAAGTGTACTGAGCGCCATCCCCAGCGCCGCATCGGCCTGCTCGAATGTCTCGCGGGCCTCCGGGAATCGAGCCGCCAGCGCCTGGCCCATCCCGACGTGCTGAGACCCCTGGCCGGGAAAGACGAACGCGATCATGCGGCTCCTGAGACGTGTCGCGCGCCGGTGACCGCCGGCACGGTTGCGCTATGTGGTGGTGGTCAGCGCCCGTGGCCGCTCCAGCCCCTGCCACGCGATGTCGTTGCTACACTTCCTTGATGGCGCGAACCTGCCGACCCCGATAGTACCCGCAGTGCGGACAGACCTGATGGGGCGGTTTCCGTTCGTGGCATTGCGCACATCTCCCGAGCATTATGGGGTCGAGACTGTGGTGTGTCCGCCGCTTCGCCGTGCGCGACTTGGAGTGCCGCCGTTTGGGATTTGCCATGATTACTTACGTCCTCTCGTACCCCGACACCTCGCCCCAGCCAGGGCCGACCGCCTTTCCGGTCAGCGGCACGTGTCACTGATTCAACAAGTTCTTCAGCCCCGCCAGTCTGGGGTCTTCCCAGCTGTCCGTGCACTGACAGGGGGTGGTATTCCGGTTGCCACCGCAGACGTGGCATAGCCCCACGCAGTCCTCGCGACAGAGCGGTTTCATCGGGAGTGTGAGCTGAAACTGCTCATGCATCAGCTCGCCCAAATCGATCCGCTCGTCACGATAGAACGCCGTGTTCACGTCCGCTTCCTCGATCCGGACGTCGCCTTCACCGGCATTCTCGGACTCCGGAACATACAGGATGTCGATGTCGAGGCCAACCGGCCAGGCGAAGCGTTCGAGGCAGCGACAGCAGCCGAGGTCGAGTATCGCGTCGAGTCGGCCGACCAACCGAAAATTACTCTCGTTCCTGCGAACATCCAGATCAATCGTGACCGGACCGGTCACCTCGTACTGGTCTTCGTTCTCCGACCCGAACGACGCAGCCGGGACCGTACGGCACACTCGCTGCCGTGTGCCCTGAAACGCCTGAAGGTCGAGGTTCATTGCCGCTCTGGCAGCCGTCCCGCGCCGCGGGTCCCTCACACAGACGGTGACCGCCATTTGGGCCAAGACCAAACCTAGATTATAGCACCTGGTGACGCGCACTCCCTGCGTACAGACGAAAAACGGGATACCCGCGTCGGCGGGTATCCCGTGGGTGTTCGCAGCTCGAGCTGGGGACCGAGTTGTGCGGGTGGTTACTGGAGCGGAGCCGCGCCGGCGGGGGCGCCATTCTGCGTCGCCGCGACGGCCACGGTGGAGTGGTAGATAGTGCCCCCCTGGTTGGTGCCGAAGAAGCGGACGCCACCGCCGGAGGTGGGGGCCGCGCCGACGAAGTAGGTCGCCACCGCCGCGCCGGCCGCGAGACCGTTGCAGGTGGCCGGAGCGCCCGCCGCGGCCGCGCCGGCGGTCAGCGAGATGGTGTAGCTGCTCTTGACCGACGGGTCGGTGTTCAGGTCCGTGCC
>CALBET010000942.1 GCA_937888665.1 uncultured Acidobacteriota bacterium | reverse complement strand
TGGCGAAGATCGTGGAGGGGCCAGGCGCGAGTTTTGGCGGGTCGTTGATCGCGTCAACCGTCACGGTCGGGGCCACCCAGATCGGCACCATCATGGGTACCGCGGCCTACATGTCGCCCGAGCAGGCCCGCGCCAAGCATGTCGACCGACGCGCCGACATCTGGGCGTTTGGCGCGGTGTTCTTCGAAATGCTTGCTGGGGCGCGGGCGTTCGAAGGAGAGGATTTCTCGGTCACGCTCGCCGCCGTGATTCGGGCAGAGCCCGACTGGAGCCGCCTGCCGCAGATGTCGGCTGGCCTGTTACTGGTACTTAAACAGGCGCTGCGCAAGGACCCTCGTCAGCGGATCCGTGACATCGGAGACGTGCGACTCGTGCTCGAAGGTGTGTTCGACCTGGATCCGGGATCTGGGACGACCAGCGAGGGGTCGGGCACCTCGGGTTGGCTGAGGCGCTTCGCGCCGTGGGCCGCGGGCCTCGCATTGGCGGCCATCACGGGCGGAGTTGTCTGGACGTTTGCACCACGTGCCCCTGCGCCGACAATCGCGCCCCCCCTCCGGTTCACCGTCGATCCGGGCGATACAGCGCCCTTGCTCGTCAGCGGCGTCGTCATCGATCTCGCCATCTCGCCGGACGGAACGCGCGTCGTCTATAACGGCCTGGTTCGTGGCACGACGGAGCCCCAGCTGTTTGTACGCGCTCTCAATGAGTTATCGGCGGCGCCTCTGCGCGGCGGCGAGCGAGGCACCGCACCGTTTTTCTCGCCGGATGGCGAGTGGGTGGGGTTCTTCGACGGCGGTGCGATCCGGCGGGTGCCGGCCACCGGCGGCACCCCTGCCAGCGTGGCGCGCGTGCAACGTGTTCGCGGCGCGAGTTGGGGCGACGACAACACGATCATCTTCGGCGCCGCCGACGCCGGATTGTCGCGCGTGTCTGCCCAGGGGGGCGACCCGGTGGCGCTGACCGACCCGGGAGACGCTGCAGGTGGCGGCCACTCCTGGCCGTTCATGCTGCCTGGGAGCTCGGCGGTCCTCTTCACGAACGTCTTGGGTCAGGAGAGCGAGCAGTATGAGGTGTGGGTGCTGGAGATCGCGTCTGGCGCACAGACTCGGCTGACGCGCGGGAGTCGACCCTTCTACCTGGCGACCGGACACATCGCCTACGTCAATGATGGAACGTTGTGGGCGGTTCCCTTCGACCTGTCATCCCTGGCCATCACGGGCGACGCGGTGCCTGTGCTCGACGACGTGATGACGAAGGAGAGCGGCGCAGCTAATTTCGCCGTCGCCGACAACGGGTCGCTGGTCTACGTCCCGGGCGGGCTCGTGCAATCCAACGTGCGGGCCCTCGTGTGGGTCGATCGCGACGGACGAGAGCAGCCGCTCCCGATGCCGTCGGGCGATTACGTCAATCCGCGGGTGTCACCCGATGGAGACCGGTTGGCGGTAAGTATCCGACGCGACGACAGCCTCGACCTCTGGGTCTACAACCTGCTACAAGTGCGTGTGCGTGGTCTCTCGTTCGTCACGGTGGGGGCCGAGGGCGACCCGGGGCGAAGGGGAAACGGTGATCGAACCGTTCTCGGCGGAGTTGACGCTCAGATCGGCCGCCGTGAGCCTACGTGACCTGGACATGTCGGCGCCCGAGGCACACCTGACGGTCTCGGGTGATGTCGGGTTCGGGACGCCGTCCGCCCTCAGCCTCGACTACAGGGTCTCACGCTGCCGGAACCGTCTCGCCAGACGGGAGGCGCCGATCGATCAGCACGCGCAGGATTCGTGTGGGCCCCGCCTCGAGGACCGTGATCGTGTGGTCGCCGACCGTGAGGGTTTCACCGGTTTCGGGAATGTGACCCAAGAGGGCGACGGCGACACCCCCGATCGTGTCGACATCCGTGTCCTTCGGCAGGATCAATCCGCACCTCGTCACGACCTCGTCGAGCGGGCAGGTGGCGTCGACCTCGAATCGGTGTTCCCCTTGCTTGACGATGAGCGACACCTCATCGTCGAACTCGTCCAGGATCGGCCCGACCAACTCCTCGAGCACGTTCTCAAGCGTGATCATGCCGGACACGACACCGTACTCATCCACCAGCAGCGCCACTGGGACACGACTGCGCTGGAATTCGCGGAGCAAGGCGTCGAGCCGAACCGAGTCTGGGAGGAACAGGGCCTTTCGCGCGACATCGGCGAGCGTTGTCAGCTCTCCGTCCCGGGTCAGCGCCTGGAAAAGATCCTTGACGTGCACCATGCCGATGACATGGTCGAGGTTGCCTTCACACAGGGGGAGCCGGGTATGCCCGGATCCGGACACCTTTCGCAGCATCTCCTCCATGGAGTCGTTCCTGTCGATGTGCACGATCTGATGGCGCGGCACCATGTGCCGTCGCGCCGTCTTGTCTTCGAGGTCCAAGACGTTCTCCATCAACAGACGTTCACGCCGTGACACGTGACCGGCCCGCACCGAATCGACCAGGACGAGACGGAGCTGATCTTCCGTGAGGATTTCGGCGTGCCCCGGTTCCACGCGGATGCCGATGGCCCGAAGCATCCAGTTGCTGCTCGAATTCAGCATCGAGATGAACGGCCGGAATATCTTGAAGAAGATATCGAGCGGGACGGCGACCGCTAATGTCACACTCTGGGACCGTTCGATGGCCATGATCTTCGGGGCCTGCTCACCGGCTGTGATGTGCAGGAACGTGATGATCGAGAAGGCGAGCGGCAGGGACACGACATGGAGCCAGTCCTGAGAAATGCCGAGCGTGTCGAACACCGGTTCCAAGCTTCTCGCGACGAGTGGCTCGCCGACCCAGCCGAGCCCCAGGCTGGCGAGTGTGATGCCGAGCTGGCAGGCGGAGAGATAGGCGTCCATGCTTCCCAGCACGCGCTCCGCGACCATGGCGGTCCGGCTGCCTGTTCTGGCCAGGAGCCTGATGTCGCCCAGCCGCACCTTGACCAGGGCGAACTCCGCGGCCACGAAGAACCCGTTCGCCGCCACGAGCAAGAGGATCGCAACTACCTTCCAGACCATGCTTTCTCCCAGATTCGATCCGAACGTCCGTTCATGAGGCGCCGTCCGGCAAGCGAATCTTGACCAGATTCCCGGGTGGGACAAACTCGAGGTCGAGCGTGGCCGAGGCGACCAGGACTCCCCGGCCATGGAGGTCGAAGAGACGTCGTTTGTCAATGGTCTGGTACTTCTCGAAATCGAACCCGTTACCTTCGTCGTGGATGCTGATCGAGATCGCGCGCGCCTCCCGCTTGAGCCTGACCTCGACGCGCCGGTCCCGATACTCGGGGAGGCTCAGACGTCTACGGTATTCTTCCTCAAGGCTGCCGTCCTGCAGGAGATGTCCCTTTTCGTCGTACGTAATGGCCAGGTTTCCGTGCTCGACGGCGTTCACGAGCAGCTCCCGCATGGCCAGACTCAGGTCGGCATGCCCGCACGCCGAGGCCAGATGTATCGCCAGGAGCTCCGCCTCGTCCATCGTCCGGATTCGAAACACGCCGACGTCGAGGAGGCGAACGGCGTCCCGAGTCTCCCGTGCGAGCCGTTCCAGCTCCCGCTTCCGCTCGATGCTTTCGACCGCGGCGCGCACGATCGCCTCGAGCTGGGGTTCTTCGAACGGCTTCGTCAAGAAGTAGTAGGCGCCGGCGTCGATGGCCTGCTTGACGTGCTCGGGCTCAAATGCCTCGGAATGGACGATGACCTCCAGATCGGTGGCGAACGGCTGACACTGGACCCAACCGAGCAGCTCCATGCCATCGAGATCTGGCAGCGCCCAGTCGACGATGATCGCCGTCGTCTCCGTGCCAAGGGTATGGAGCAGTTGTTTTGCGCCGACGCCGGTCGTCGCCGACTCGAACCGGTAGGCCTCGTCGTCGAGAATACGCGTCAGGAGCGAGATCTCAGAGGGTTCGCTGTCAACGATCACGACGGTGTGCATCGTCGGACTCCGTCTCTCTCGGGTGCGCGAGCCCTTTCATGGCGAGTCGCGGTTGGCGACCGGAGCGTGGCACAGCATCGGTAGCATGCCAATCATATGCCTCCATAGACGACACGCAGGGTCAGATGGTCACTGTTGACGGGATCGTGGTCGCGCCTCCCTGCCGGTCGGTGTGACCAACGCGCCTGAGCGATCGTCTATGCTAGCGGTGCAAATTCTAGATGGCTGATGGCTAGGGTCGTGGCAAGAGTAAAGCGGGACGTCGACCGGGCGACGTTGTAGCGGTCGGCGAGTCGATCCGCCAGCCGCCGCCGTCGGCGGCCGGGCGCGAGCAACCTGGTGGAGACACAATTCGTCTGCCGAATCTGTCATCGGGCGGTTCCCAACCGCGATGCCGGGTGTCCGTATTGCAAGACACGGATGGTGACCGAGGAGGGGGCGACGCTGCTGACGTTGGCCCTGCTGGCGGTCGTCGTGGTTGCCCTGATCTCGGTGACCGGGTATCTGGCGTCGGCGTTCTATGCGGAGGAGGAGGCGCGCGGCCACGCCCACGCCGAGCGC
>CALBET010000941.1 GCA_937888665.1 uncultured Acidobacteriota bacterium | reverse complement strand
CGCAGCACTGCGACTTCTGCTACAAGGACGCATTCTTCGAGGGCGGTCCGTCCTTCTACACGCAGCGCGTAGACGACGCGCTGGCCGAAATGGACCGGCTGCCGGGACGGCACCTGTACTTCCTCGACGACCATCTGCTTGGCGATCGTCGCTTCGGCGAAGCCCTCTTCGACGGCATGCGCGGGATGGGACGCCTGTTTCAGGGCGCGGCGACGGTCGACTCCATCCTTCGCGGCGATCTCATCGAGCGCGCCGCCGCCGCCGGACTGCGGAGCCTCTTCGTCGGCTTCGAGACGCTGTCACCCGCCAACCTCGCGCGCAGCAACAAGCGGCAGAATCTGGGCCGCGACTACGCGGCGGTGACCGACCGACTGCACGGCCTCGGCATCATGATCAACGGCAGCTTCGTCTTCGGCATGGACGGGGACGAAAGGGACGTGTTTCGACGGACCGTTGACTGGGCCGTCGAGCACGGCATCGCGACGGCGACCTTTCACATCCAGACGCCCTACCCGGGCACCCGACTCTTTGCGCGCACCGACGCCGACGGGCGGATCCTGACGCGCGACTGGGACCGCTACGACACGCGGCACGTCGTGTACCGGCCGGCGCGCCTGACACCCGAGGCGCTCAAGGCCGGGTACGACTGGGCGTACCGCGAATTCTACCGGTGGTCGTCGATCGCGCGCGCGTCACTCGCGCACGGATCGGTCAAGCACCAGGCCAAGCACTTCTTCTACGCGGCGGGATGGAAGAAGTTCGAGCCACTGTGGGATCTCGTTATTCGCGCCAGACAACTGCGCGCGATGACGCCGGTCCTCGAGGGCGTGTTGTCCAAGGTCACGGCGACGACGCGACCGCAACACGCCCAGACGGATCGAGCCCCAGTCATGACGAGTTCCCGAGTCGCGATCACTGCTGGGGGCGGACTCACCACTTAAACGGCCGGGCGATCAGCTCGACGATCGCGGGCGCGCGGCGGGTCGCGTCAATACATGATGGTGAAACGACCGTCACGGTCGGCCATCACCGCCGGCCGGCTCCAGACCGGTACGCCAGTCATCGAGCCTCGGACCTCGGTGGGTTGGCGCTGATGGTCGTATTCCTGCCAGTGGAGGGTGCCCCCCAGATTCCAGCCCATCCCCTCGGTCCACACGAAGAGGACGCGTCCGTCGGCGGTGCGTGCGACGGAAGGATGCTTGCGATGGTCGCCTGGCGCGGGCGGACGAACGGGCTCCGAGACGGCCGACGTTCGGATATCGACGGCGGCCCAGGCGACTTCGCCAGCGGTTTCCCACGCGACAGTCACGACGTCGTCAGCGTCTGACACGGCGACGGACGACGTCGACATCGGACAGGCCCCAAGCCGCCACGGCTCGAGCCGGTCGCGCTCGAACGTCGTACCGTCGGAACTCAGCAGGAACATGTCCCGGTGGTCCGGCGGCGCGAAGCCCCGGTAGAGCGCGCGCGTGATGCCCGCCCGATCGATGGCCGCACTCATCCCGCAGCAGCCGCACACGCCAGACTCGGACACGGCGACTTCCGGCGTGAACGTCGCCCCGCCATCGATGGAGGTCGCCATCCAGACTCGCCGCTGCTCCTCTCCGCCTTCGCCCGCGTCGGCGTGCCAGAGCACGGACACGCGGTCGTCGGTGTCGGCCGCCACCGTCCCGCCGCCATCCAGACCGAAGGCCTGCGTCACGAGGTTGCGCTGCGGCTCGAACTGGCGGCGGTCGTCGAGTCGCGAATAGAGCATGGGACTCTGGCCGTCCGGTCCGCGAGGCTGCGCGCGGCCCGATCCCATCCAGGCGACGTGGGGGCGTCCCCCGGTTCCCAGGGACAGATGGGCGCCGCGCACGGTCCCGATCGCGATGACACTGCCGGGTTGCGAGTTCACGCGGAGCGGGTCTGAGAACTCGTGCGCATCTGGTGGCCGACTGACGTAGTAGACATCGCCGCCGGTGGGGTCGCCCGTGAAGTAAATCAGGTGCACGGTCCCCGCGGAATCCACCCTGGCCATCGGCTGGATGCGCCCTTCGGGGAGGCGCACCAACCGAACGGCGTCATCCGGTTGACGCTGGGCCCCGGTCGTCGTCACGACGACGTCCAAAACCGTGGAACTCAGCACGAGTGCGAATATCCCGACGAACACCAACTTGGCCAGTCTCATGACGTCCTCTTGAGAGCCCGATCCGCGATGCGACGATGGTAACAACCCCGACCCCAAGTCTAACGGCTGTGGCCCGGAAGGACGCGCCCCGCGAACCGCTGGGCTATTCTGCGTTGATCCAGGTTCGGGCGTCTTCAATGTTCGCGATATCGAAGTAGCGCAGTGTTGCCGTCGTGAAGGGCCGACAGAAAAGGGCCATGCCGTGCTCCCACTTGCTCTCGCCGACGATGGCGAGCCGCTCGATGTGTGAAAAATGTCTCAGGTCGAACTTGATGTCCGCCCAAGCGGCGCCCGCCGACCAGCCATGAAAGTCGTGCATCGCGAACAGGATCCGGATCTTGCCATGTTTCTTGATGAGCTCATCCGTGGCCGGGACGAAGTGTTCGTAGTCCTCCTTGGTCAATTTACCGGTCACGTCGATTTCCATGACTGAGCCAACAATCGTGATCTCGATTGCCTTGTCCATGATGGATCTCCTGTCCGATTATATAGCGCGTCCCCGCACCGTACGCGTTCGACCATACTGCACTAGTCCCCTGGAACCAGGGGACTAGCACTCGACTAGCACGGAGGCGCCGCAGAGCCGAACCGGGCGATATGAACCTCGCTGGACGTGTTGCAAACGACGGACCAGCGCCGGGCCGACACGGGGTGACGCCCAGTGTGGTGGACGGTCAGGCATCGGGGCGCCGGGCTCTGAGCCACGCCATGTTCTCCTGGTGCACGCCCGCGTGAGTCTGACACGTTCCTTGCAGCAGCCCAGGCCAGAGGAGGCTGTTACGATATCGTGGGTGTCCGAGTGATTGCATCCAAAGCCGCATTCGCCATACACATTGGGGACATTCCCTCCACCTCGATGGCCCCCTCTCGGGTCCTCACAACGGTTCCTTGTAGGACCTCTATCTCATGATCACGATGATCGGCGAGCGTGACCGACCCCGCCGGCAGTAGGAGGAGGAGGAGGGACGCGCACCAGCGGACTTTCAACACTGTTCACCTCTACATTGCGACGGAACACGGGCAGACGCGGGCGGAACCTCGGCTCGCCTCGAAGGTCCCGCCCGCGTGGCGGTGCTATTCGACGATCAACACGCCGTGCATGCCCTCGGCGTAATGCCCCGTCAAGAAGCAGCCGGTGGCCCACTCGCCCCGGCGGTCTTCCGGCAGCGTGAACGTCATGAGAAACGTCTCACCGGCGCCAGCTTCCACCATGGTGCCATGCGCGTGACCCTCGGCATGCGCATGGCCGCCCGCTGCGGGAGCGTCCTGCGCGGCATCGTGCGCGTGTTCGGCGTCATGACCGGTGCCGTGCTCTGCCCCGGCAGCATGTTCATCGTGTCCCGCCCCAGCGGCATGTTCATCGTGGCCGGCCCCCGCGTGTGCATGCTCGGCCTCGGCCGGCTCCCCACCGTGGCCTTCGTGACCGGTGGCCGCCGCCGCGACGGGTTCGATGTTGACATGGAGATCGGCGAACAGATCGTGCCGAAAGTCCGTGTCCTCCGCCTCGCGGCCGGCCATGAACTCGTGCGGCACTTTCCCGACGTTCCGGATCACCAGGGTCACCGGTCGCCCAGCCGGAATCCTCAGCGGCTCGGGGGAAAACGAGAACTCATCCAGCGTGACGTCGATCCGGACCGGTTCGGCCCCTTGCGCCACGACCAGGGTGGGAACGCCGAACCCCGCCACCATCACCCCAACGACCGCAAGTGCGGCCCCGGTCCCCGTCACGACGTCGCGCACTATACGTGTCTTGTCTGGTATTCGCATGATCCACTCTCCTCTACCTGCGTGAACGACCGTTCCGCGTCAGTGCGCGGCCTGCCTCGTCAGAACCAGAGCCGAAGACCGGCCAGATACCGGCGCCCGCTTATGGTGTCGCCCGCGGACGACGCGAAGTCGGCCGTCTGGCCGAACGCGTTGTTCCAGGTTACACCGATGTAGGGCGCGACCTCGCGGCGGAACTCGTACCGGAGCCGGAATCCGGCCTCGAACGTGCTGATACCGGCGCCGATGCCTCGTTCCGCGTTGCTCTTGCCGTACAGGTTCGCCTCGACCAGCGGCTGCAGTACGAGCCGGTTGGTGAGCAGCAGGTCGTACTCCGCCTCGAGGCGAGCCGCCGTCTGACCTCCGCGGCCCAGATAGGCGGTCGCCTCCACCTCGAACCAGTACGGTGCCAGTCCCTGGATCCCCACCGCCAGCCACGACTGCGCCGGCCCCGGCCGGACATCCTGCCGCAGCCCCACCAGCACATCCCACCAGCGGGCGAACCCCCGCCCGTAGAAGAGATGGGCCTCGGCGTCACCCAGGCGACCGTCTTCGGACGCGCCTTCGGCGCGGAACCACAGGCGGTCCAGATCGCGGCCAATCCACCCCTTGGAATCCCAGGTCGCCGCGCTCCGGTCGACACCACGCCGCCACTCCAGCTGGTCCAGCAGCACGAAGGAGTGCAACGCGTTGTCGTGCATCGCATGCGACTCGACATCGGGAAACGCCGCCGCCCGGTCCGCTTCGGTGACCGGGGGAATCGGTGTCACGGGCTGATCCGGCACCGGCGCGTGCTCCGCGTGTTGGTCGTGCGACGGGCTCTCTTCAGCCGGCCTCGTCGGCTCGGACTCCACGTGGTCGGCCGCGTGCCGCGGCGGCTGAGCGGGAACGGCCGATGGCGCGTCGTGCCCAGCGGGCTGGGCGCGCGCGGAACCGGACATGAGGGTCGCGACCATGCCCATGCCCACGCACAGCGCCAGCCACCAATCCACCGCCGTGGCCGGGCGTCTCATACATCCACCCGCACTTCCCTGAACATGCCGGCGGCCATGTGGTACAGCAGGTGGCAATGGAACGCCCAGCGCCCCAACGCGTCGGCCCGCACTCGGAAACTCCTTTTGGTACCGGGCGGCATGTCGATGATGTGCTTCCGCAGATGGAACTCACCCTCGTCATCCTCGAGGTCGCTCCACATGCCGTGCAAGTGCATCGGGTGCGGCATCATGGTGTCGTTCACCAGCACGATCCGCATCCGTTCGCCGTAGGTGAGCCGGATCGGTTCCGCATCGGAGAACGTGACACCGTCGAACGACCACACGAACCGCCCCATGTGACCGGTCAGGTGGAATTCCACGGTACGACCCGGCTCGCGCCCGTCGGGGTCCGGAAACAGCGTTCGCAGATCGGCGTAGGTCAGCACCCGTCGCCCGTTGTCGCGCAACCCGATGCCAGGATCATCGAGACGCGAACTGGGCATCATGGTCTGCATGTCCACGAGTGGGTTGCCTCGTTCGCTGGACGGATGCGTCTGCATGGTCGCGGCGTCGGCGGCCTTCGATGGCATCTCGTGCGTCGCGTGGTCGTCCGGCGGCGGCGTGGCGACGGCGTGCCCGCCGGCACCATGTGCGGCGTGTGGATCGGTTGGTGGCGTGACCGCCTCTGGAGCCCCGTGGGCATCGTGGATACCGGGCGGCACATCCGGCCTCGCGCCGGGCGGTGCTCCGTGCCCGCCGCCATGCTGAGCGTGCCCCATATCCGCCATCGTCAACAACGGTCTCGGATCAAGCGGGGGCACCGGCCCCCGCAGCCCTTCGCGCACGGCCAGTGTCCCGCTGGCATACGCCGTCCGGTCCAGCGACTGCGCACAGATGGAGAAGGCATCCTGGCCTGACGGCTCGACCAGGACGTCCACCGTCTCCCCCGACGCGATGCGAAACTCGTCCACCGTCACCGGATGGACATACTGGCCGTCGGCCGCGACAACCTGCATGCGCAGACCAGGGATCCGGACGTAGAAATAGCTCATCGCGGACCCGTTGATGAATCGCAGGCGGACCCGTTCGCCTGGGCTGAACAGCCCCGTCCAGTTGCCGGCCGGCGCATGCCCGTTCATCAAAAAGGTGTAGGTGGCACCGGTGACGTCGGAGAGGTCGGTGCGGTTCATGCGCATCTCGCCCCAGGCGGCCCGGTCGGCCAGAGCCGTCCCGAGGCCTCTGACCCGAACGTCACGCACGAAGTCGCCAACGGTCGGTTGGTTGAAGTTGTAGTAGTCCGCCTGCTTCTTGAGTTTCGCGAAGACGCGGTCCGGATGCTCATCCGTCCAGTCGGACAGCATCACCACATGGTCGCGGTCATAGGTAAACGGCTCCGGGTCGAGCGGGTCGATGACGAGCGCCCCGTAGAGGCCGCGCTGTTCCTGGAACCCCGAGTGGCTGTGATACCAGTAGGTGCCGCCCTGGCGCACCGTGAACCGATAGGTGTGCGTCTCGCCGCGCCCGATACCATCGAAACTAAGTCCCGGCACGCCGTCCTGGTTCGCCGGCAGCAAGATGCCGTGCCAGTGAATCGACGAGTCTTCGTCAAGGGTGTTGGCCACTCGGACAGTGACGGTGTCACCCTCGCGCCAACGCAACGTCGGCGACGGCACTGAACCATTGACGGTCAGGGCGACCCGTGGCGAGCCGGTGAAATCCATGAGCGTCTCGCCGATGCGCAGGTCGAACACCGTCCCTTCGAGCATCGCGGTATGAGCGGAATCGAAGAACGCCTGTGCGCCAGAGCGCCACAACCCGAGCCCGGCCACGGCGCCCCCCATGGCCAGCCCTTTGACGAAGGTCCGGCGCGATGGGTCCGGCGTCCGGCTTGTCCGCGCCGGCCGACGTCGAGCGCGGGGGGCGTAGCGATGTAACCACTGTTCGGTCATGCGACCCTTCCTGTTCGCGGACGGTGCCAAGGCACCACCAGCATCTCCAGTGTGGATAGAACGGAAATCAGACGGCGAGGCAGCCGTCGATCTGGAAGGGTGGATCAGACGCGAAGAACGGACGACGTCACCGGGCGAGCATCGCGAGGCGGACCGTGGGTCCAGGGGATGGAACCGGCGACGTGACCGTCCACCACCGCATGTGCCTGAAGTGCATTGGCGAGGAGCCAGATGGGGCTTGTGGCCAGGTCAGAGT
>CALBET010000940.1 GCA_937888665.1 uncultured Acidobacteriota bacterium | reverse complement strand
CGCCCGCTCCTCGTAGGAGTTGTACATGAGCGCGCGGACGCCGCGAAAGCTGCCGCCGAAGATCCGTAACCCAAGCGCCGGGTCACGTTCGGCGGTTGGGACCAGCAGGCCGCGACCGTCGGTCACACGGAGGCCGTGATACGCATGATAGTACCGGAAGCTGAAAAAGATGCAGTAGTCGTAGTTCGCGCCATGGCGGCGCAGGTGGTTGACCAATGCGGGGCTGGTGGGGCCCTCACTGCGAAGCCACGCCAGCTCGGCCGCGACCGAATGCCGCTCTTCGAAGACCTGTGTCGAACGCCGGCCGAAGTCGTCGACGTCGCGCTCGCGGCTGACCGGAAACCGGCGGACCGGAACGTCGTTGACGACGTCCAGTCCTGGGTCGAGTTCGTTCCGCCAGGTGATGTAGTCGCGGGCGCAGGTCGTGAGCACCTCGACGTCCGCATGCCGCGAGAGGTGCTCGGCGACGTACCGCGCATGCAACTCGGCGCCGCCGTTCAGGTCGGCGCCGTACCGCTGAACGACGACCGCCAGCTTCACTGTTCGTCGGTGCCGGTGCCCGCGTCAGGCCGTGACGGTTCTGCCGAATCTGCCGTCGGTGCCGCTGTCGGTGCCGCTGCGGGAGTTGGAGCCGCTGCCGGGGCCGCGGCGGTCGCTGGCGGGGGCTCCGTGGACGTGTCGGCCGCGGGGGTCGGCGCGGTCGAATCTAGAGTCGGCGTGGCGGAGTCTGGCGGCGCCGCGGCCGTCGGTGTCGCGGCGGTCGTCGCTTCGCCCGACCCGCTGCTCTGTGCCGGTTGTTCGGCGTTGGTCTCGCCCTCGCCGGGTCTCCGCCGTGATCGGCGTCGACGCCGGCGCGTCCGGCCGGGGCCGGTGTCGAGGGCCTCGGACGCCTCCCCCGCCGGGGCGTCCGGCGGTTGTGGGCTCCGCTTCTGGACCACCGACTCCAGCGCCCGGGAGCGCCGTTCAGAGAAGTCGAGCCGCCCCGCGACGGATTCGACCAGCATTTTGTGGTTCTTGACGTCGATGGACAGCCGGGTCATTTCGACGACCAGGTTGTTCAGCACCTCGTAGTTCAAGGCATCGAGTTCCTCGCGCGCCGCGAATTTCTTCCCCACGCGGTCGAACTGGGTGCTGACGCGTTCGATCAAATCGGTCTGCCGCTGGAGAAGCTGCACTGTCCATGCGTTGATTTCAGCTTGCCTGGACAGCGCGAAGACCATCGGGGTCGGGTTGAAGAACAGCTTGAGTAGCGGGTTTAAGAGCTTGCGAATCAGACGGATCACTTTCCCCATCGGTCCTCTGGACGACGTATAGATCGTCTCTTGATCGAAGTCGAATACTTCTGGTGGCGGGGGGAACCCGCCGTGTGGTGGAATCGGCTCCATACGCCCCGGCGGGTCGAGCTGTCGGTAGTGCTCGACCAGGTCAGAGCGCACCTGCCCTGGGTCGAGAAAACTCTCGAGCTTGACAGTGGCCAGTTCGCGAATCTGTTGCTCGGTGTAGTCGGTGCCGCGCTTCTCGCGGATGCGCTCACGGATCTGTTCCATGATGCGCGTGACGTCGACGGAATCCGCACGAATGTTGAACTCGGCCATGGTGTGTTATCGATTGTCGGCTAGGCGAACGGCCGGTAGATGATCGCGGCGACAGCCAGACCCCACCCGATGATACAGGCCTCGAGGGGCCTGTCGCGGAGCAAGATGTCTGTCGGTCCGGGACCGGCACTGTCGTCGTGTATCAACATCAGGTAACGCAGCACGCCGTAAATGGGAAACGGAATGGTCAGGGTCAGTAGGTCCGTGCCGAACTCTTCCACCGTGCCCTGGCTCGTCGTGTACACCGCGTAGCTTACCAGGGTGGCCCCCGCCACGATGGTGACCATCTGATCCAGCACCGCCGGGTTGTAGCGTGCCAGCACGGGCCGATGCCCGGTCGCGTCGGCGCCCAGGGCCACGACCTCCTGTCGCCGTTTGGTCAGCCCAAGAAACAGCGCGAGCAGCAACGTGCACACCAGCAGCCACTGGCTGATCGCGACGCCGAGGACGACCGCCCCCGCCGCCGCCCGCAGCACGAAACCGACCGCAATCGCGAGTACATCCAGAATGACGACGTTCTTCAAGACCCACGTATAGAGCGTCAACAAGGTCGCGAACGCTAGCGACAAAACCGCCAGCCCAGGTCCGAGCAGAAACGCACCCAGGAGGCCACCCGCCAGGAGCAGGCCGGCGACGGCGCCGGCTGCCGCTGGCGAGACCCGTCCCGCGGCGATCGGCCGCAACGCTTTGGCCGGATGGAGCTGATCGCGGGTCCGATCTCGCAGGTCGTTGAGGAGGTACATCGCGCTCGATAGCGCACAAAAGATGGTCAACGTTGCGAACGAACGAGCCACCGCCCCCGGTTCGAGGAGCCGTTCCCCGAACACCAGCCCCGCGAAGACGATGAGGTTCTTGGTCCACTGATCCGGCCGAAGCGAGACGAGCAGGTCGGCCGCCAGGCTACGAACCGGCGTCTCACGCGTAGGCGAGACGCCGGTCATGAGCATACTTGGTCGTCACGTGCGCCATGGAGAGCGCGGCGGGCTGAACGTGCTGCCTCAGGAGGTGAAGCTGCTTACGGCCTCGGCCTCCGAATCGTAGGTGTCGAACACCGTCAACAGCTTGGTGATCGCCAGCAGATCGGTGATCCGTTTGGTGAGGTTGACCAGCTTGAGAGTACCGCCCTGATGCTTCACGGTCGTGTAGGTTCTGACAATTTCCCCAAGACCCGCGCTGTCGACGTACGGGACCTCCCCGAGGTTGAGGAGCAGGTTCTTATGACCCTGCTGCATCAAGGTGTTGATCTTTTCTCTCAGCAGCTCGTCGCCCTCGCCGATCGTCAGTTTGCCCTTGAGATCGACGACGACGACGTTCTCAAGTACTCGTTCCTCAATTTTCATGGACCCTCTCCTGCTACGTCCTACGGCGCAACCCTCCTTGGGCACGCGTAAGGCCCTATTTTCCCAAGCTTTAGCGTAAATCCCGAAGAGGCACCCTACTATGAAGCCACACCGCTGTCAACGCGACGCGCACGCGTGTTCGCGCTGTGGCTACTCGGTTTCGCGGCGTTGCTTCTTGCGTGTCCGCTTACGCGCGAGCGCTTGTTTCGCACGACGCTTGTCGCCCGGTTTTAGGTAGAACGAGTGCTTCTTGATGTCCTTAATGATGTCTTCCTGCTGGACCTTACGCTTGAAGCGGCGCAGCGCGCTCTCGATGGACTCGCTGTCTTGCACCTTGACTTCAGCCAAATTTGGTTGCCACCTCCCTTGCTTGGTGAACGACGCTGTACTCACGATGACCGGCGACAGCCCGCACCGGGTCGAAGAATGAATATGCTAGGATTTCACCTCCGGAGCTGAACTGCTGTCCAGCAACGAGGCAAAACAGGAATTTTAGGCCGAATGTCGGAGTCCCGTCAACGATGAAGATACTGGTGGTGGGTGGCGGCGCGCGCGAACACGCGCTGGCCTGGAAGTTCCGTCGTGAGCCGGGGGTGACCGAGGTCATCTGTGCCCCGGGCAACGCCGGCACCGGACTGGGGGCGAATCGGCCCCTCGATGTCTCCGACCCCGCCGCGATCCTGGCCCTCGCCGAAACCGAAGCGATCGACCTCACGGTCGTCGGGCCCGAGCTGCCGCTGGCGCTCGGCGTGCGGGACCTGTTTGTGTCCCGTGACCGGCTCTTGTTCGGCCCGAGCCGGGCGGGGGCCCAGCTGGAGTCCAGTAAGGCCTTCGCGAAAGACTTCATGGACCGTCACGGTATCCCGACGGCCCGTTTTCGGGTGTGCGACACGGTCGACGGCGCGCTCGAGGTCGTGTCCGGCGCCGAGTTCGGGTTCCCGGTCGTCGTGAAAGCGGACGGACTCGCCGCCGGCAAAGGGGTGACCGTGGCGCCGGACCGCGCCACGGCGGAGCAGGCGGTACGCGACGCGATGGTCGATGGTCGATTCGGTTCCGCCGGACACCGGGTGGTCGTCGAAGAGTGTCTGGTCGGCCAGGAGGTATCGTTCTTCGTCATTTGTGACGGTCGCCGGGCGATCGCGCTCCCGACCGCGCAGGACCACAAGCGCGCGTTTGACGGCGACACGGGACCCAACACCGGCGGCATGGGGGCGTTCGCGCCGAGCCCCCTCGTCACGGCCGACATCGAGGCGCGCATTCGACAGGA
>CALBET010000939.1 GCA_937888665.1 uncultured Acidobacteriota bacterium | reverse complement strand
GGAGTGCGTCCACGCGCCCGAGGAGGTTCTCGATGACCTCCATCTTGCCCGAGACCTTTGCGCCTCCGAGGATCGCCGCGAACGGATGTGACGGCGACCGGAGGAGACCGCCGAGATAGCGCAGCTCCCTGGCCATCAGGAGACCGGCCGCCGCGTCGTGCAGATAGTTGACGATCCCGGCCGTCGACGCGTGCGCGCGATGCGCCGCGCCGAACGCGTCGTTTACGTAGCAGTCCGCCGGGGCGGCCAGCGCTTTGGCGAACGCGAGGTCGTTGGCCTCTTCCCCCGCGTGAAAGCGCAGGTTCTCGAGCAGGACCACACCGCCCGCGCCAACCGGTCCCATCGCGACGGTCACGGCGTCGCCGATGCAGTCTTCCGCGAAGACCACGCGGCGTCCGAGCAGCTCGGCCAGTCTGATGGCCACCGGGCGCAGGCTGAAGTCCGGGTTGACCTTGCCCTTGGGGCGACCAAGATGTGAACCGAGCACGAGTGTGGCGCCGCGCTCCAGCGCATAGGTCAAGGTCGGGAGCGCCGCGCGGATCCGTGTGTCGTCCCCGATCACCCCGTCGCGGATCGGCACGTTGAAGTCGACACGCACGAACAGACGCCGACCCTGGAGGTCGAGCGCGTGGATGGTCTTCTTGGTCACGGTGAAGGTATCGGGGAGGCGGTCGACGGACCCGACGTGGACCACCGGTGGATTGGACGGCCAACCAACCCACCGACCGACCGCCGTCGCCGGGGCGTCGAAACGCCCCGGCGGTCGGCTAGAGCCCCTTGTCCGCCAGGAACTTGACGAGATCGACGCAACGGGAGGAGTAGCCCCACTCGTTGTCGTACCAGGACAGTATCTTCACAAAATCGCCGTCCATCACGCTGGTATAGGCCGCGTCGACGATGGACGAGTGCGGGTTGCCTTTGAAGTCGATCGAGACCAGCGGATCCGTGGCCACGGCGAGGATGCCCTTCAGCGGGCCGTTGGCTGCCGCGGTGAACGCCGCGTTGACGGCCTCACCGGTGGTCGGGGTGTTGACCTGTGCGACCAGGTCCACCACCGACACGTTCGGGGTTGGAACCCGTATCGAAATGCCGTCCAGCTTGCCTTTGAGTTCTGGCAAGACCTCGCCCACCGCGACTGCCGCGCCCGTCGTGGTCGGAATCATGGAGAGCCCCGCCGCCCGGGCTCGACGCAGGTCCGGGTGCGGCAGGTCGAGCAGCTTCTGGTCGTTGGTGTAGGAGTGCACGGTGGTCATCCAGCCGCGCTTCAGACCGAACTCCTGGTTGAGCACCTTCGCCACCGGCGCCAGACAGTTCGTGGTACAGGAGGCGTTGGAGATGATCTTGTGCAGCGCGGGGTCGTATTTCTCGTCGTTCACGCCGAGCACGACGGTCAGGTCCGGCTGTTTGGCCGGGGCGGTGATAATGACCCGCTTCGCGCCGGCCGCGAGATGCTTCGCCGCGTCGTCACGCTTGGTGAAGAGACCGGTGGACTCCAGCACGATATCGACCTGCAGGTCGCCCCACGGGAGATTGGCGGGATCGCGTTCGGCCGTCACCTGAAAGCGGTGGTCGCCCATCCGGATACCATCGCCGTCGACGGCGACCTCGTCGCTCAGGTTCCCGAGCACCGAGTCGTATTTCAGGAGGTGGGCCAGCGTGGCGGCGTCGGTGATGTCGTTCACCGCCACGATCTCGATCTGGCTCTCGCCCCGTGCGGCCCGCATGATGTTCCTGCCAATGCGGCCGAATCCGTTTATCCCTACTCGAGTTGCCACGCGTCGTCCTCCGGTTGTCGGTGCGTCCAAGGCAGGTGTCGTGGCGTGCGTCTCTGGTCGCACCGGGCATGAGGGGGACCACGCGACGGTCGGCCCGCACAAGCGAGACTTACATTGCGGGCCACGGACCCGTCAACAAACGTTCTATTCTATTGACGCGGACTGGTCGCGGTCAAACCGGCGCGTACCATATACTCGGACGACCTTCCATCGATGTATTTCCTTTACAGTCTGGCCATCATCGGCTACGCCGTCGCGCTCGCTCCGCGACTGCTGTATCAGGCGGCGCGTCATGGGAAGTACGTGGGCACGCTGTCGGAGCGGTGGGGTCGGCTGCCGGCCACGCTCAATCCGGACCGCGCCCCGTCGATCTGGATCCATGCGGTGTCGGTAGGGGAGGTGCTGGCCACACGAGCCCTGATCCCAGCGCTCCGCGAACGGTATCCTGATCACCGCCTCTTCCTGTCGACCACGACCCAGACGGGGCGCTCGGTGGCCGCTGCCGTCGAGACGCTCGACGGGGTGTTCTACTTCCCGGTTGATCTGGCCTCGGTCGTGCGACGGGTCCTCGACCAGGTGCGTCCGGTCCTGCTCGTGATGGTCGATACGGAAATCTGGCCCAACCTGCTGGCCACGTGCGCACGACGGGGCGTGAGTACGGTGCTCGTCAACGGCCGCATCTCGGACCGGTCATACCCCCGCTATCGGCTGGTCCGGCCGTTCTTCCGGAGGGTCTTGTCGAACATGTCTCTCTGCTGCGCTCAGAGTGACGAATCGGCTCGACGCCTGATCAATCTCGGGGTTCCGGAGGACCGCGTCATCGTCACTGGGAATCTGAAGTTCGACACGCTGCCGGTGCCCGAGTCTCGGGCGTCCTGGATGCCGCAGGGTGTGTTGCGGGCGTTCCGGATCACGGCCGGTCGCACCGTGGTCATGGCGGCGAGCACCCATCCCGGAGAGGAATCGTGGGTGCTGGACGCCTTCGCGCACATCCGTCAGCGAGATCAGGACGCGCTCCTGGTGCTGGCTCCTCGGCACCCGGAACGGTTCTCGGAGGTCGTCGCACTGGCGACACGTGGAGGGTTCGATACGGTGCGTCGGAGCACGCTCCCCGTGGATCGGGAGCCGCGGTCCGCAGTGGTGGTGCTCGATACGGTTGGCGAGTTGGCGACCCTGTTGCAAATTGCGACCGTCGTGTTTCTGGGGGGCAGCTTGGTGCCGACTGGCGGGCACAACCTGCTCGAACCAGCGGTCTGGGGCAAGCCGGTGGTGTTCGGACCCCATATGCAGAATTTTGCCGAGCTCGCGGAGCTGTTTCTGATGAATCGCGCCGCCAGGCAGATCGACTCGGCCGAGGCCCTCGAGCCGGCGCTCGCCGACTTGTTGGGCGACCCAGTGCAGCGTGCCGCGTTGGGGGCGGCGGCCCGCGCCCTCGTCGACGCCAACCGCGGCGCCACCGACCGAACCCTGGACGCGGTCGCCTCCCTCTTGCCGCTGGCGGGCGGCGTCGATGCCGGCGCCGTGATGCCGTTCGGGACTCGGTGATGCGTCGGATCCTCAGGCCCCTGAGTCGTCTCTATGGCGCGACCGCGTGGCGACGGCGCCGTTGGTACGCGTCTCACCCGGAAGTGCGCCACCGGCTGCGCCGACCGGTGATCAGCGTGGGTGCGCTGCGGGTGGGCGGCAGTGGGAAGACCCCGCTCACGGCACACCTGGCACGGGTACTGTTGGCCATGGGCGAGCGGCCGGCGGTGTTGAGTCGCGGCTACGCGCGCGATGAGGCGGTCGACGGTGTGGTCGTCGTGCGCGAGGCCGGGCGCATGGTTGGCCGGTTGCGCACCGCCGGCGATGAACCGTGGATGCTGGCCCGGTCACTCGACGGCGTCGCCGTCGTGGTCTCGCCAGACCGGTATCTCGCCGGTCGTCTGGCAGAAACGCACCTGGGCGTCACCGTGCATCTACTGGACGACGGCTTTCAGCATCTGCCCCTCGACCGGGGCACCGATCTCCTGGTTGTGACGCCGTCCGATCTCGAGGCCGCCGTGCTTCCCGCCGGACCGCTGCGGGAGCGGTGGTCGACCGCACGATGCGCTGACGCACTGGTGGTCGTGGGGGCGAGCGAGGCCGAGCGGTGGACGATCGCTGGGCAGCTGGCGCTCGCGCACTGTTTCGGCGCGCGGCGGCGGCTAGGCGCGGCCGTGGTCTGGGCTCCACGGCTGAAGCGGGGCGAACTCGCACCCGGTACGCCGGTGTTCGCGGTGGCCGGCATCGCGCGGCCTGACCAGTTCTTCGACGACGTCCGCAGCGCCGGTTTGGCACTGCGTGGCACCCTCGCCTTTCGCGACCACCATCAGTATTCGCCCCGCGATACGGCGCGAGTTCAGGATGCGGCCAGGGCTGTTGGCGCCGAGGTGATCGTGACCACC
>CALBET010000938.1 GCA_937888665.1 uncultured Acidobacteriota bacterium | reverse complement strand
GGCGACTTCATCGAACCCGTAGGACCGGCATTCTGGGAGCGCAGATCATGAGCAATAGCGTCGCCGACCGCCTCGATAAGGCTGCCGACAATATCGACTCGCGATACCACCCGTCGGCGGCGTTGCGCCGCCAGCTGAACAAGGTCTTCCCCACTCACTGGTCGTTCCTGCTGGGTGAGGTCGCTCTGTACAGCTTCATCATCCTGCTGCTCACCGGCGTCTACCTGACCCTGTTCTTCGACCCGTCGATGGCGCACGTCACCTACGAGGGCGTATACCAGCCCTTGCGCGGCATCCAGATGTCGCGGGCCTACGAGACAGCCCTCGATATCAGCTTCGAGGTGCGCGGCGGTCTGTTCGTCCGCCAGGTCCACCACTGGGCGGCGCTGCTGTTCGCCGCGGCGATCATGGTGCACCTGGCCCGCATCTTCTTCACCGGGGCATTCCGCAGACCCCGCGAGGCCAACTGGATGATCGGCGCGCTGCTGCTCATCCTGGCGATGTTCGAGGGTTTCTTCGGCTACTCGCTTCCCGACGACCTGCTGTCGGGCACCGGCGTCCGCGCCGCGCTCTCCTCGATCACCCTGGGCCTGCCCCTGATCGGCACCTGGATGCACTGGGCACTGTTCGGCGGTGACTTCCCCGGCGACATCATCATGCCGCGGCTCTACGCCCTGCACATCCTGGTTCTGCCCGGAATCATGCTGGCTCTCATCGGAATCCACCTCGCGCTGGTTTGGTTCCAGAAGCACACCCAGTTCCCCGGCCCGGGACGCACCGAGACCAACGTCGTCGGCGTCCGCGTCATGCCGGTGTTCGCGGTGAAGTCCGGCGCGTTCTTCGCAATGATCGTCGGCGTCCTGGGACTGATGGGCGGACTGCTGCAGATCAACCCGATCTGGCAACTCGGGCCCTACAAGCCATCCCAGGTCTCGGCCGGCTCGCAGCCCGACTTCTACATGATGTGGACCGACGGCCTGATCCGGCTGTTCCCGCCGTGGGACATCTACATCGGCAACCACACCATTCCGGCCGCCTTCTGGGTGGCGGTGATCATGGGCATCGTGTTCTTGCTGCTGATCATCTACCCGTTCCTGGAACAACGGTTCACCGGGGACAAAGCTCACCACAACCTCTTGCAGCGTCCCCGTGACGTTCCGGTTCGCACCGGTATCGGAGCGATGGCGATCGCGTTCTACATGGTGCTGACCTACAGCGCGATGAACGACATTCTGGCCTACAAGTTCCACATCTCGCTGAACGCGATGACGTGGATGGGCCGGATCGGGATGCTGGTGCTCCCTCCCCTGGTGTTCTTCATCACCTACCGGTGGGCGGTTGCCCTGCAGCGCAGTGACCGTGAGGTTCTCGAGCACGGTGTCGAGACGGGCATCCTCAAGCGGTTGCCGCACGGTGCCTATATCGAACTGCACCAGCCGCTGGGGCCGGTGGACGATCACGGCCACCCGATCCCGCTCGAGTACCAGGGTGCGGCATTGCCCAAACGGATGAACAAGCTCGGATCTGCCGGTAAACCGGGTAGGGGCAGTTTCCTGACCGCCGATCCGGCATCTGAGGATGCCGCGCTGAACGAAGCGGCACACGCCTCCGAGGTGCGGGCTCTCACCGCGCTGAAGGAGTATCAGGATGACGAGCCCCATGGGAACGGCAACGGATCCAATGGAAACGGGTCCCGCGGAAACGGGAGTGGCAACGGAAGTGGAAACGGGAACGGTTCCCACGGGCACTGAAACCCGCACGACGAGAAGGGCCCCAGCCGATGGCTGGGGCCCTTCTCGTTGTGCGCCTGTCTGCGTCCCAGCTGAATTTGCCACTTCGCCGAACCGATGGAGCGAAGTGGCGTTGTTGCCAACGCCATCGACGGGTGAGGACTCCCCCGAGGCTCGACCTGCGGTCGCGTCCGAGAAACGCCACTCTGGAATCAGAAACGAACTCACGGCGATGTGAGGTGTATGACGATAGCCGGATGGGTCCCGATGAACAGCGGGCCATCGTCTTTCGCGGCGGGGCCGTCTACACCCTCGATCCCACCCGGCCCTGGGCGCAGGCAGTGGCGGTGCGCGGCCGGAACATCCTCGCGGTGGGTACCGAAGTGGAGGTGGCGGCGGCCGCGGGCGCCGGTCCACGGGTGATCGACCTCGACGGCCGGATGCTTCTGCCGGGCTTTGTCGAGGCCCACATCCATCCGTTGCTGGGCGGGCTGCTCACCTCGGGGGTCGACTTGCAGGTCGCTGATCGCGAGGCCGCGCTATCGGCGGTGGCCGACTACGCCCGGGCCAACCCCGACGGCCTGGTGCGCGGATTCGGCTGGCGAATGGACATGTTCGGCCCAGGTGGTCCGCACCGCGACGTCCTGGATACGGTCCTGCCGGATCGGCCCGCGCTGCTGTTCGCGATCGACGGCCACAGCGCATGGGTCAACAGCGAGACCCTGCGGGCCGCCGGGATCACCCGGGACAGTCCCGATCCGATTCCGGGCTTCAGCTACTACGCGCGCGATGCCGACGGCGAACCGACGGGCTTCGTGCTGGAGGCACCGGCCCTGCTGGCTCTGCTGGGGCGGATCGATCCGCCGACGCCCGACCGGCTGGCCGCGCTGTTCGGCGAGTGGGCGGTCCAGGCAGCCGCCGCCGGGATCACCGCTGTGTTCGACGCCGGAATGCCGCCGCTCGCTGAGGACCCCGACGGGCTGGCCGACATCTACCTCGATACAGAGGCCCGCGGCGCACTCCCGTTCCGGGTGGTTGTCTCACACATGGTGAAGGACGCGCCGATCGACGACGCGGTTGCCGCGACGTTGCGGCTTGGCGACCGGGTGGGCACCGAATTGGTCGGCGGTGCGGTGATGAAGATCATCGGTGACGGCGTGTTGGAGGGCCACACCGGCCACCTGTTCGAGCCCTACGCCGACCGGCCCGACACCGTCGGGCAGACCCCATTCTCCGAGGAGCAGTGGCGCCGGATGATCGTCGAGGCCGACGCCGCCGGACTAGACGTGCACGTGCACGCCATCGGCGACCGAACCACCCGGATCGCGCTGGACGCCATCGAGGAGGCGATCGCGGCCAACGGGCCACGGGACCGCCGGCACGCCATCGCGCATCTGGAGTTGGTCGATGACGCCGACCTTCCTCGGTTCGGCCAGTTGGGCGTCATCGGGCAGTTCTCCGCCAACTGGATGGCCGCTGACCCCAGCAACACGGTCACCGTCCAGCAGCGCTGCGGGGCCGAACGATTCGCGACCATCTATCGGCCCCGCGCCCTGTTGGAAGGCGGCGCGACGATCGCGTTCGGCAGCGATTGGCCGGCATCGGGCTGGTTCTCCACCTACAAGCCGCTGGACGCGATCGAGACCGCGGTCACCCGCCAGTCCGTCGGGGAGCCTGATATGCCCGTTCTGGAACCGTTGCGCGAAAGGTTGGATCTGACCCAGGCGCTGCATGCCGCGACGCTAGGCGCAGCGATGCAGCTGCGCCTCGACCACCTGGTCGGCTCCATCGAGGCCGGTAAGCGCGCTGACCTTGTTGTGCTGGGAGACAACCTGTTCGATGTCGAGCGGCACCGGATCGCCGCGACACGGGTGGAGATGACGATGATGAACGGCCGGTTCACCCACGGTGGGAACGAATCGCGAGATTAGCCCGCAATGCACTGCCGCGGTCGGCGCTCAGACCCGCTCGGCCGCCTCACCCAACTGCCGCTGGAATGTCACCAGGATCGCCGGCATGGCGACGGTGATGACTCCGGCGACCCCGAGAGCCGCCCAGGCGGCGGTATCGCTAGACACCGCGAGCAGATAGGTCGCGACGGCGACCGCGGTCAGCGCCAGGCCCATAGCCGCGAGCAAGGACGTGGTCCCGCGCAGCCACACCCGGTCCAGCAGTGCGGCCGAGATCCGCGCGACATCGTCGGCCGCGTCGGTTTCGCGGCGGGCGGACGGATCGACGCCGAACACCCGAAGCTTCTCCGTCGGCGCATCAGCGGCGCGGACCGGGGCCTCCACGGCGGGCGTCTCGGACTGGGGCTCCGGCTGGGCGGTCCGTCGGGCCCGGACCAGCAACGGGATCGCCCCCACGATGACGATCGCGGAGACCGCGATGATGCTGTACAGCAACCACGAGGATTGGCCGCCTGCCTCGCCGGCCTGTCCGCTGCCGAGCCGGACCAGCGCCACCGTGGCGATTACGGTGGCGGCCAGCAGGACCAGCCAGATCGCCCCGCACACCCCGACCAGAATGCGGTCCACCGTCTCCGGCGAACCTCCGGTCCCCGACTCGACGTCTGCCGCTTCCGAGCCCATCAGCAACTCGTCTGCGCGGCGTTGTTCTGATTCGATGAGAGCACCGTCCCGTCATTAGTGGTGATCGAGCAGTTCAGCCTGCTGACCAGGAACAGGCTGGAGGCCTGTACCGAGCCCACATCAGACTGTGAAATCGGGGTCACCGTCAGCGACCATGGGATGTAGACGTTGCGCTGGGTGCGTCGTCGGCCCGAGGCGTCGACGTAGGTCACCGAGATGATGTCGCCGGGCGCCTTGGTCCCGGTCACGGAGTACGTCACCTGTCGCGGGCCGGCCGGCGTCGTTGTCGGCGGGGGCGGCGGCGGCTCGGCGGTCTCCGGTGGGGGCGGCGGAGCCTCCGGAACCACCGGAGGCGGCGGGGGCGGCGGTGCAGGTTCGGGAGTCACCGTGACGGTCTCGGGTGGCGGCGGTGGCGGAGGCGGTGGCGGAGGCGGCTCGGTCGTCGGTGGCGGAGGCGGCGGCGGTGTGGTGATCTCGTCCTGAACCGGTGGCGGCGCGACGGTGGTTGTGACGGGCGTGGCCAGGTTGTCAGTGTCGGTCGTGGTGACCAGCAGCGAGACCGAGACAACAAGCGCGATGGCGGCGACGATAGCGGTGACGCCGACCACCCACGGCCACTTGGGCGGCGGAAGACCCTCGGAGGTCT
>CALBET010000937.1 GCA_937888665.1 uncultured Acidobacteriota bacterium | reverse complement strand
CGACGTCCGCTGCCCCATCTCACCATCCGAGGAGTACTACACCGCCCTCAAACGCCTCGGAAAGCCCGTCGAATTCGTCCGCTTCCCCGGCGGCTTCCACGGCTTCACCCGCACCGGCCACCCCGCCATCGCCCGCGCCTACCACGAGCACGTCCTCGAGTGGTTCGACCGCACCCTGAAGTAGCGCGCAGGTACTTACATCCTCTCCCCGCTAACAAGGAGACCGATCGATGACTGAGCAAATGATGACGACGAAACAGACGTATCTCGCCTATCTGCGTGGCGAAGTTTCATTCGAGACGGTGGAGCAATCAGCTAGCGAGACCCTCCAGAAATACCGTGGGATCCGCAAATCGTCGGAAGACGCGGAGGGCAACTAGACCGCCTAGAACCTCAGAGATGCGCGACGTCACTGTCGAGGTCGCTGGCCATGTTCTCCCGCGTGAAGTCGTCGTACGGACCGCTCCCCGACGGCCGAGCAGCGCCACCACCCTCCGATGAGTCAGCCGCCGTTCCGCTGGCGACGGCAAACCCCTGGAACTTGATCCGCGCCGTCTTCTCGTTGCCGCACTTCGGACACCCCGCCACGTCATCCCGCTGCGCCGCCGACCGAATCAGCTCGAACGTCTGAGGACAGCCCCGCCGCCGCCGACCAACGTGCCGGTATTCGTACAGCACCAGTAGTCCCCCAAACACCGCCGACGAACCACATTCCGCCCACGACCGTGGCCGCAGTGTACGCGCCGGCCCTGAGCCCCCAGAACACAAAGCCGGCGCCCCTCGCGGGACGCCGGCTCTGAATTCGCATCTTCCGAGGCGAGAACCTATACCGGCACAAACAGCGGCACCGGGTACTCCCCGTCGTCCTGCTTCTCGAACTGCACCTTCACCCGCTGGCCGATCTTCACATCCGTCAACGGGTTCCCGATACCCACCACGTTGCTCAACATCCGGAACCCCTCGTCGAGGTCGATGTAGGCCAACGCGTAGGCTCCCAGGTCCGAGAACGCAGGGTTCCGGTTCTGGCGCACCACCGAGTAGGTGTACACCGTCCCCTCGCCCTTGGACGTCTTCCAGGCCAGGTCACTGCTTCCGCAGTTGGTGCACATCCCACGCGGGTAGAACACCACCTCGTTGCAGGTGTTGCACTGCTGATACTTCAGCTCGGAATTCTTCGTCGCGTCCCAGAACGGCTGCGTGTCCGGCTCTGGGAACTTCGGCATCGATCGATTTGGCATCTCGTTGCTCCTTCTCGTCCCGCGCCGTTAGTCCGCGGCCATGATCACGGTGCCGCCGGTGTGGGTCCCACCCAGCTGACCGCCGTTGCCGTGTGCTACTGCCAGCTTCGCGTTCGCCGCCTGCGAGGTGGACTCACCTCGAAGCTGTCGCGCGCTCTCCAGCAGCAAGAAGATGCCGCGCATCCCCGGGTGGTTCGATGACAGGCCGCCACCGTCCGTGTTCAGCGCCGGACCGCCCGGCATGTCGTACCGCAGCTTGCCGTCGGAGATGTACTCCCCAACCTCGCCCTTCTTGCAGAAGCCAAGGTCCTCCAGGCAGACCGCCACCGTGATCGTGAACGAGTCGTAGATCATCGCAATGTCCATCT
>CALBET010000936.1 GCA_937888665.1 uncultured Acidobacteriota bacterium | reverse complement strand
GCTCGCTGTGAGAGGGGCGTGGCGAGGCTTCGACTCGGGCGACACCACCGCCCCGGACGCGTGGACCGATCTCGACAGCAGCACGTTCACCGCCGACGGGCGCGCGAACCTGACGACCGCGGCGACGACCACAACGGGTAAGATGCTCATGCAGCCTGGCGTCAAGCTGACCACAGGCGGCGGGTTCACGGCGGCGGCGGTAGACTTGATCGTGGCGGCGAAGAAGTAGGAGCGGCAATGTACGATGACCGAACGAGAAGCGGCATCCTCATCGACCGCGAGCCGCGGCCTGACTTCGGGCCTCACTTCAGCGCCGGGTCCACTCACGCCTATGCGTGGCGCGGCGACGCTGGGAGCTGTGGTTGCGGCTGCGGCGAGTGCTCCGGGGACTGCGGCTGCGGCGAGGCGCCCTTCGGGCACTGGAAGGTCGTGGCGGACGGGTGGGAGAGCAGCCTAGTCAAGGGCAGCGGCGCGTCCATCAGCGACCAGGCCGGCTGCGACGACTGCACCACCCCCTGGTCGGCATCGTCCACCGCGATGGAGCGGACAGCCTCGCCACCTCCACCGGGGGGCGGCCCAGGGCCGGGTCTGCTCGGAGAGTTCTGGGACCGCTTCTGGGTGCCTGGATTCATGGACCCCTGGGGCGGCGGTGGCATCAACTGGCGACCGGAGCCAGTACCGATTCCCTTCCCCCCTTGGATGGAGGAACCACAGCCAGCCTGTCCGGCCGCTATCGAGTTCGCTCAAGCGGACACCAGCGAAAAGCAGGACGGTTTCCTGGATGGAAGTCGCGTGTTGTACCCTGCCGGTGAGGTTGACAATCCAAAGCTGATCGTCTTCCTGCCGGGTAGAGGAGGCGATCCAGCCAACCACAACATAGTGCTACGCGCCTACCGCTCCGCCGGTTTCCGCACCATCGGCCTTCGCTGGAACGACCTCACCCACAACACATCGCGTGGTGAGTGTCTGGTCGACACCAACGGGGATGATCAAGTGAGCGACGATGTGTACAATGCTTGCTTGATTGCAGTGCGACGACGGAAATTTGCCATTATTGCTGGGCGTCTCCGCCGGCTACTCCTTGAGTTGGCCTTTGCGTACCCTACTGAGGGATGGGACCTGTATCTTTCAGCGAACGAGTCAGAGGTTGATTGGCGCAATATCGTTCTCGCGGGATACTCGGAGGGCGCTAACGAGGCCGCGTTTGCGATGCGGCTAGTTGACGTTGCAGGCTCCATCTTGGTGTCGGGTGGCGGCGACATCGGCAATGTCATCATCGACCCTGACGAAAACAACGCGCCTCCTCTGGCCGATTGGGTATTCGATCGGGCTCGGGTCGATCCCGACCACTTGGTCGGGCTGAGACACGTCTTCGAGCGATACAACTACACCGGTGGCTGGACCGAGAGTGGAATGCATCCGGAGACCGCGGGTGCCGAGGCCACCGCCGCGGATGCCTATGGGGCTTTCGACTTCGCCTATCAGCTGCTCTACCGCGCCCCTGTGGACGACGAGGCGGACGCACATGAGTCCACCACGGACCACCCGGCGATCTTCCCGGCCCACATGTACATGGCCTGCAAGGCTGGCGGATCAACGACGTGAGACTCGCCCTCATGGTCGTGCTTGTCGGGTGTCAGAGCCAGGACCGAAGTCCCCACAAGACGCCCAATAACACGGTAGTTGCAGATACGGGCTCGAGCACAGACGGCGAAGTCGTATGTCCAGAACCCGCGCCGGTGCCGACGTGTCAACGTCCGGATCAGTCCACACCTGGTACGACAACGCCAGGTACCGTCCCTTGCACGAGCCATAGCGACTGTACGGACAGCGAGTTCTGCGGCGGTGGATACTGCCGAGATGCAAGCGAAGGGTACGTCACCGCCTGTCTGGTCCAGGGCTGGCTCCAGGGGAATCCGCATAGTCAGGATGGTTCGGCCCCCGATCTGCGCGCGTCTCTGCACCACATTGATGGGCAGGTTCAAACAATGATGGATACGCAGGCCTTAGAGTCGTGCCAGCCCCTGTGGAATGAATGTGAGTCGTGGCTGCTACACGACACGTTCAGCCTGGGGATGACCGAAAGGGTCAATGGTGGCTCCGAGTTCGTCCTCTCTCGATTCGTGAATGCTATCAGTTTGGCACGCATGGTCGATCAGAGCTGCGTGCCCATAGAGGACCAAGACAACGGTTACCCCGATGGAGAAGTTGACTTCGAGGCCAGGTTGTGGGTGTCGGTGTGGTACCCATGAGCGCCGGTCGCGGGAACCTCGCGAAATGGCGAAATGGCTAGCGCTAGCAGCGTTCGGGGAAACTCCCCCACCTGTGCCGGGGGACGCGGGAATCCCGACCCTCAGGCTTGCCGGGTCGGGAATTCCCGAGCACTGCTAGGCGTCGACGGCATCGTCGGCCCCGGTACCGCCAGCGCCCTGTCCCCCGGGCAGTCCCCGGTCGCCCCCGAACCGCCCGGAGAGTCGCCACAGGAGCCCGGACAGAGCGACGCACCGCTCGAAGAGCTCGTGTACGCCCTGATCCACCAGGACGCCGATGGCATCGTCGCCGCGCTGCAGCAGATCTGGAGCACGGGCGGAGCCGGCATGTTGGCGGCCGACTACACCGCCCACGTCGAGGGCAACCCCCACGCCGTCCTCTCCGGAGATCTGCTCCGCGACCTGCGGATGCGGACGCCGCGAGACCGCCTCGGCGAGGCCATCGTCTGGCTGGAGGATGCGATCGCCTTGCACGAGGTGATCCCGTTCCTGACCCCCGATCGGATCCCCGATTGGCTGGGCGCGCTCCCGCCGGCCCGAATGGCAGAGCTCGACGACGCGGGGGCGCGGTGGTTGCTGATCGGGGCGGTGAAGCGGCAGATGGGCGCCGAGGCCTACGGGGCGCTTCGCAATGTCGCCGCGCGGCTGGCCGGAGACGCCGGGACCGACTTCCGAG
>CALBET010000935.1 GCA_937888665.1 uncultured Acidobacteriota bacterium | reverse complement strand
CACCGTGGCGAAGCTGCCGGTCCCCACCTTGACGACCCCATCCGTCCGCGTGGCCGACAAATAGAGACGGTCCCGCGCCCGGGTCGTCGCCACATATAACAGCCGTTTCGTCTCCTTGCGGTCGCGGGCCCGCCGATCCTCATCCGCCGCTGACCGGAACGGGGCGACGGACACCGACGGCTCGCCACGTCCGTCATCGGCAACGACCCGAATCGCCGGCGCCGCCCCTCCGGTGCCCCGCGCCAGCTCGACGAGAAACACCACCGGAAACTCGAGCCCCTTCGCCGCGTGCACGGTCATCAGGTTGACGGCATCGAACGCGTCCACCACGGCGTTCGACACGTCGCCCGAAAGCCGGTCCACGTGGTCGGCGATCCGAGCCAGTGTCGCGAACCCACGGTTTTGCACCCGCCTGACAAGACCGCGCATCTTCTTCAGGTTCTCCCGCGCCTGCACCAGACGCGGACCACGCAGCTCGAACGCGTAGGCGCAGTCGGCGCACACCTGATCAAGCAAGTCAGCCGGAGGGACTCGATCAACGGCGGCAACCCAGCGTCCGACGCTGGCCCGCAGCCGGATCAGGAGTGACCGGTCATGAGAATCGAGCGCGTCGAGCGCAGACGGCGCCTCGTCGGCGAGCAGCGTCGTCGACAGCCGGCCCGCCAGCTCGGCCAGCGCGGCGTCCGTGACCCGTACGAGCCTCGACCGGAGCAACGCCGCGGTGCGAAGCTCAGAGGTCGGGTCAGCGAGAAATCGGAGCAACGCGCGGTAGTCCTTGATCTCGTCGGCATCGAAGAACCCCAGCCTCTTGTAGACGAACGCCGGGATCCCTCGCGATTCGAGAGCCGCCTCAAACTCGCGGTGGGTCTCGCGTGACCGAAACAGAATGGCGATGTCTCCTGGCGTCGCCCGCCGGGCCACCCCCGTATCGCGATCGCGTAGGGTCCCGGCCGCAAGTACACGCGCGATCTCGTCTGCCACCCGAGCCGCCGAGTCCTCGACCGTGTCACCGAGCACGAGACCGAGGGGAGTCTGGAACGACGATTCGCCAACCGAAGGTGCCGGGTCCGCCGCCACCGGAAACCGGTCGGACAGGTCGTAGCGAAACCCATCGCGCGCCCGGTCCACCTTCTCCATGCCGCCGAACAGATCGTTGACGAACGCCAGCAGCAGCGGCACGGCCCGGAAGCTGTGCGAAATAGACCGCCGCGCATCACCGCTCGGACGCAACGTTTCAATGTACGCCGCCGCGTCGTGCAGCACGCTGACATCAGCGTCACGAAAGCCGTAAATCGACTGCTTGCGGTCGCCAACCACAAACACCGACGGCGGCACCGGGGCGTCGTGCACGAGTCCGAATCCCTCGCCCCAGGACTGCACCAACAGCGACACCAGCTCCCACTGGGCTCGACTGGTGTCCTGAAACTCGTCGACCAGCACGTGGTGGTAGCGCGACTCGAGCCGGTATCGGCTCTGCGAGAACTCGTCCATCCTCCAGGGCGCGCTGCAACACGTCTGAGAAATCCAGCACCGACCGAGCAGCGAGTTCCCGCTCGTACTCGGTCACCGAGATGGCGAACATGCGCTGCGCACCGCGAGCCAGCACCACATTCAGATCGCGATCGAACCCCGCCAGCGCGGCGGCGACATCCGGCGCGAGCTGGCGGGCGGCCACGGTGTGGCAGCGCCAGGCCTCCGGACTCCGACACTGGTCGGACCGGAATCCCGTGAGTCGTTTACGCGGCTTCCCGTCCACGGTGAGAAAATATTCGCGCACCCGGTCCAACGTAGAGCGCACGCGCTCCGGGTCGCGATCAGCCAACGCCCGAAGCTGTCGTAGGTCTCTCGCCAGTATCGCGAACCGGGGGTGCTCGACCGGACCGTCGGCGAGAAAACGCGCCAGGCCGCCGTCGACCCGATCCAGCACGCCAGCCATCTCGACCGCGGCCCGCTGACAGGCGACCCGGGCCGTCAGGTCGCGGGGAGCGCCCGCGAGAAAACGCTGCAAGACGGCTGGCGCCACCAGCCGCCGCTCAAGCAGATGAGCGAGACCGGTCCTGACCCGGCCCGCACCGAGTCTGGCCAGGACCATTGCCACGTTGATGTCATCGGCCGCCACCACGCCGCACACCGCCAACGTGCGGTCGAGTGCCTGCTGTACGAGCCGAGGCACCTCGGTTTCGTCCGCCATCCCGAACGCCGGGTCGAGGTCGGCCTCCAGCGGAAACTCACGCAGCAACGAGAGACAGAACGCGTCGATGGTGCTGATGGCGATCTCACCCAGCCGGTCGCGTAGCTCCCTCCAGCGGAGCTGGTCGTCCCGGGTCCGCTCCGCCGACACGCGCAGTTCGCGGATGATGCGATCACGCATCTCGGCCGCCGCCTGCCGGGTGAACGTGATCGCGAGAATGTTCGACGGGTCGACCCCGGCTCGGAGCAAGTTCACATACCGCGACACCAGGACGGTCGTCTTCCCGGTGCCGGCCGAAGCCTCGAGCACCACGTTGTTGGCCGGATTGGTGGCGAACGTGCGCACCGGAGCATCCTCGGTCGCCTGATCGGGAGGATCACGGTGGTCGAACAGCGGTAACTGATCAGTCATCGCCGACGTAGTCCTTCCGGCACACCGTGGGGTATTCGCAATAGACACAGCGGTACGGTTCGGACGGACGCACCTGAAACTGGCCCCGCTCGATCTCGTCCACCGCGGCGAGGAACCGTTGCTGACCTTGGGACACGGCTTGGGCTATGTCCTGCCGACGGTCGAGCGGCACCCAGGCCCGTGCCTCGCCGAATGCCACGTAGGCCGCCGAGTCGACTTCCCACGCGGTTCCGTGACGCCCGTCCAGTTCTTGCTCCGCGCACCGTCCATAGACCGGCAGCTGCAGCGCCTGACCACGAGCCGGGGCATGCCCCGTCTTGTAGTCGATGACCCGAAGCCGCCCGCCCTCGAGGAGGTCGATGCGATCGACGATGCCGCGGAGCCGGACCGACCGCGGGCCCTCCTTCCCCTCGAGTTGGTACTCGCCGTCAAATCGATACTCAAGCAAACGCTCGACAACACGACCCGGACGGTCGGCTTCCAGCGTCAACAACCGGTCGATCACGCCCGTGCCGGCCGGTGACCCCAGCACCCAGACCCGTTCCACGGCGCGGTCTCGCGGGGGCAGTGTGGCCAGATGCTCCTCCGCCGTCACTCGCGCCATCGCGCGCGCCTCCTCGAGTCGCTCGACGTCGATGGGGCCACTACCGTCTTCCTGCCACCGCGCGAAGAACGCGCGGAACACGTCGTGGACGAACCGGCCACGGGTGCGCGGGCTCAAGATCAGCTCGTCGTCCGGTTCCTCTCCCAGGCGCAGGACCGACGAGGCGAAGTATTTGAAGGGGCCGCTGAGATACCGCTCGACCGCGCTCACCGCGTACCGAGCCGGGGCTCGCGGACCGGTGGCACCCCGATAGCGCTGGGGCGCGACGGTGGCGCGACTCCGCCGGAGCGACAGCCACTCCAGCGGCTCCTGCGGCAGAGTGACCGCATCCGGCAGCTCGGCCAGTCCCGCCTCGGCCGTCACCGGCCCCAACAGGAACGACTCCGGCGTCAGCGGCAATACGGTGTCCGCGACGTCTTCGAGAAGGGCGGACCCGGCCACCACGGCGTCGTCCTCGAACGCCACCGTCGAGACCGACACGCGGCCCGTGGCCAGACCGAGCAGGTCGGCCAGACCGGCCCGCGCGGCGCGCAATCGCTCGATGTCGCGCGACCAGCCCAACTGAGACAGCAACGAGGCCGGATACAAGGAGCTTTGTCTGCGACGCTCCGGCCATTCGCCGTCGAGCAGCCCGACCAAGAACACGTTGTCGAACACGCCGTATCGGGCCGCACCCGCATCCAGCAGCACCACCCCGCCCGTGCCGCGCGGGGCCGCGAATGTTGCGCCCTCGATCAAGCGGCGCAGGATGGAGGTCAGCCCCGGAAGATCGGTGACCGGGTCGTCGTGACGGAGGTGCGCGTCACGGAGGTCGCCGATGATGCCCACCACCGCGGCTCGTCCGCGTGCCTCGCGCGCGTCCGTCTCGGGGTCGGGCGGCGGGGCCGGGCTCGATGGACGCCCAGGAAGCGCAGTAGGCACGCGAGCAGACCGGTCGACGACCCGGACCGCGCCAGTTCGTCGAGCTCGTCGGCGGCGGCGGCCGCGGCCAGCGCCGCCGGCACCGCAGCCGTCTCGCGCCTCGGCTTTCCGACGGCGCCCCAGTCGACGCCCAGGCGATGCAGGTGTGCGCGGTCACCCACATAGCGGGTCTCGAACAACGCCCGATCCAGCGCGCTCACCGTGCCCGGCTCGAGCGCGCGCCCCTCATGCTCGAAACGCAAGTGTGGGCTCCGCAAGAGCTCGATGGCCGGTTGGCGCGCGTACCCGGACGCCACGAAGGACAGCACCAGATCGAGCGCGGCCGCGAACGGTTCGGCGGCGAGCGGCAACGTGTCGCGGGTCTCGTACGGCACTCCCGCAGAGGGAAAGATCTGACCCGCCAGATACAGATACGGCAACGGCCGCTGAAACACGACCGCCGTTCGCTCTGTCGGCGGGCGCCGCTTCACCTGCCTGACGACCGACAGCAGTTCTTCCTCTCGATCGCGCCAGGTGTGATGCCGGTGCCCTGACCCGTCGGCCGGTGTCACGAGCCGGAGCCCGCCGGCGTCGGACGACCCGACGTGCGTCTCGTCCACGCCGGGCAGCAGCTCGCTGAGCCGCTCGCGCAACCCAGCCGTCGAGCAGTGTCGCGGTGGTGACCACGTCAATGCGTGCCAGCTCTGGCAAGCGCGACAACAGGTCGTAGTCGCCCGACCACAGCCCGTCCGGGCCGGCAGCTCGGTCGGCCACCGTGACCACGACCTGGCGCAACGGGCGCCGCAACCCTCGGTCCAGAACCAGACGGCGTAGCCCATGTTCATCCAGCCGGCCGGTGGCGAGCACACGCTGCTCGTAGGCGCGGAACATGGCGGCCAGGAAGCGCGTCTGCCGCAGCATGCGTCGGACGCCACGGTCGAACTCGGTGCTCGGGTCCAGCTCTTCGACGAGCAGACGCTCGAAGGTGTCGACCGACCGGTGCCGCCGTAGCAGTTCGTCGTACAACCCGAGGAACTCGGTCACCAGCCCGGGTCTGAGCCGAAAAGGCGGGTCCATGCCGGCGGCCAGGGCCTCGTCGGCCGCCGCTCGACCGCACACCAGCCGCTCAATCGCGCTCAACAGCGGTGACGGCGTGTCGGTCCGGCGGTGCAGCTCCGCGTAGAACTCGTCACGCGTGAGCAACCACGGCAGCACCTGAGCGCTGCCAGCGTCGAGCCCACGCTGTTCCAAGGTCCACCGAAACTGCTCGGCGGCGGCGTGCGACGGCACGATGACCACCGATGCTCGACGGTCCCACGCGCTGGCGTCGGCAACACAGGAGATGATCGTTCGCTGAAAGGTCGCCAGATCCGCGGTGCTAAACAGCCGGGTCTGTCGGGGCGTGATCACGGAAAACCCAGATGGCGCGCAACGAGGTCACAAGGTTGGCCTCGGAGTGTACTTCGTTCAGAGATACCCGTCTGGGAGGCGCCAGGCGGCGGCGGCTGGGAGAGCGTGTGGAAAACATGTGGATCGTGTGTGTATCAGCTGTGGATCGACGGTCGACCGAAAATATTTCTCCACCCGGTACCAGCCGACGAAGACGTGGTCGACCACGATGTGGAACGTCTTCGTGCTTTCCTTCGCTTTTCCTGACACCGGGCTAGTGACTAGAATCCTGTTTGTCCCCGCCGTCATCGTCATGCCAACGCCCCCTCGACAGTCGTGACCGTCCATCGCATCGAACAGTCCATCAGTGGACGCACGTACCAGATCGAAGCGATGCTCGTCGATCCGGAGCGATGGCGCGCGTATCTCGTGAGCGTCCCCGGCGGCTCCACCGCACTGATGCCGTTTTACGGCACCACGGCCGAGCAAGCCGTGAAGCAACTCACCGATTGGCTGACGCTCGCCCACCAAACGCCGACAATTCCGGTATAGTACGGACCCTTACGCTGCTGCTTGCCCGCCCGGGCCATCGTGGCGAGCCGGCGCGGTACCGAACCATGTGGCGCCGCACTTTGCCGGTCTGGCTTCCGCTCGTCGTGGTGCTGTTCTGGGCTCCGCTCCTGGAAACAGCGACGGCGGAGCCCCCACGTGTACGGCTGATTACGACCGGCGGCACCATCTCCAACCGCCCGGGCGCTCGGCTCTCCCCAGACGAACTCGTAGCCCTGGTGCCCGACCTCGCCACACTCGCCAAGGTGGAAACGGAAGAGTTCGCCAACATCGCCAGCAGCACCCTCACGCTTGACCAGTGGTTACGGCTGGCGCGCCGTCTCAACGAGGCGTTCCGCGAAGACGGCACCCTGGCTGGCATCGTCGTCACGAGCGGAACCGACACGCTGGAAGAACTTGCCTACTTTCTGCACCTCACCGTACGGACCGAGCGCCCGGTGGTGGTGGTGGGCGCCATGCGTCGGCCCGACACACTCGGCTACGACGGGGCGGCGAATCTTCGGCAGGCGTTCAGGGTGGCGGGCGACCCCGGCTCTCGAGGCCGCGGAACGCTTGTGGTCCTCAACGGCGACATCAACTCGGCACGCGACGTCACCAAGACCGACGCGACGCACCTCCAAACCTTCGAGTCGCGCGGGTACGGGATTCTGGGAACCGTTGCACGCGACCGCGTGGTCTACTATCGCCGGCCGGAACAGCGTCACTCAGCCGCTACCGAGTTCGACATCGGACCGGTCACGCATTTGCCACTGGTGGAGGTCGTCATGTCCTACCAGGGAGCCTCTGGCGGGTTGATCCGCGCCGCCGTCGATGTTCTGGAGGCCGACGGTCTCGTCATCGCCGGCGCCGGCGCCGGGGCGGTCAGCGCGGGGCAGCAAGACGCCATGGTGTACGCCCTGGAGCAAGGGGTCGCCGTGGTCATGACCACCCGCACCGGTCGGGGACGCATCGCACCCCGAGGGTCCCTCCCAGACGAGACGGACGACGCTCTTTCCGCCAGGACGAGGCGCCGCGTGATTTCGGGCGAAGACCTCGC
>CALBET010000934.1 GCA_937888665.1 uncultured Acidobacteriota bacterium | reverse complement strand
TGTCCGGCCACTGCCGGATCGGGCGAGATCGCGTAGACGAGACCCAGACCAGAGGGCGGAACACATTCTGCGCCGTTTAAAATCCCCCGGTCACAGAAAGCCAGCCGAATCGCTGCTTCATTGACGCCTCCATTCAAGTTGGCGTCGGCCTGGATCACTTCATTGGCCGCATCGTTCATCGTCGCGTTGCAGGGGACATTAAAGTGGCTCTCAAGGACCATCTGATCGGTGGCGGGGGCGCCCACGGCGGTGCGCAGGTTCCACAGCGCGGCCGACCAGATCTCGCCGTCCGCGTGGACCGCACCCACCACGTCGGCCGGATGGGTCTTAGTTCCGTCGACTCGGCGAAGACAAGGGGGCGAAGTGGAACTGTAGGAAGAGGCATCCCACTCGCCGACGCAAGCCGCATTCGAAGACTGATAGGTGACGTCCCCAGCGCCAGCATAAAAGCTGGCCGCTAAGTAGTCGCCGAAGCCTTCGCCCATGGCTCCCATCTCCCCGCCTCCCCAGCAGGTATTCTGGTCGTGTTGCACAGCGTGGCCGTATTCGTGCGCGACGATGTCGCCATCTTCGCCATCGTCCACCCCTCCATCGCCAAAGTGAACAGCGTTGTCCCCCGTGGAGTAGAAGGATTGGTCTGCGGTATTCCAGTGGGCATGGGCGAGGGTCGGGAAATCCCGAATGCCATTGACTGCCCCGGTATCATCGTCGAACCCGAGGCTGTGGAAGTAGCGCTGTATCGAGTCAATGGAGTGGTAGATGGTGGCTTGTTCGAAACGATCATCCGCTCGGTCGTAGTTGTAGACCCGAGAGACTTCGTCGGCATCGGGCACGGCTAGGCCACCGGCCAGACCCACGAGGTCCACATATTCACCTTTGAGCGTGCCGATGCCCGGATCGAGGCCCAAGAGGGTCACGGCCAATCGGCCGTTATTCAGAGCGGTCGAAGCAGCGTCCCCAGCGTCGGAGAGTCCAAGATTTCCGGATTCCTGCATGGGATTTGGGGCGTAGACCAAGGCAGAACCCGTGTCGAACGCGATGCGGTTTTCCTGCAGGAGCAATTTCCCCGATGTCGCCCCAACCAGGGTCAGGAAATCACCCAAAGGAGCCGCGGAAAAGACCACCAATTTCCAGGCCAGGACGGCCGTACCATCGGCGAGTGGATAGAAAACAAGTTCAGCCGTCGTGGGCAAGCGTGTGGATTGAATACCCGCGGCTGCGATTGCCACACCTTCAGCTTCGACCTGGGTGACGGTCGGCGTCGTCGTGTCCGCCGTCAGCGCCGAATAATAGTTGCTGTAGAGAGCCTGTACCTCTCCGCTGTTGGACTGGTTAACCGAGATATTTGATTCATAGACCGGGAGTCCCTGAATCATCTGCTGGTAACGGGTCCGGACCCCGCCAAGGCCGCTCTGCTCATCGACCAGGGACAAATCGCTGATGTCCAACTGCAGACCAATTTCTAAGGCGTGGTCGGAGAGGAACGTGTGGGCTCCCACCTGCCCAGGGGCCAAGACAACATGGCTCTCGCAACCACGAAGCACCAAACGATCGGTTTCATGCTCTTGGGCACGAACGGCGCAGTGCAGGTCTTCCGGGTGCCGGGCTGAAGCACCAGGGGCCCATACCATCCCCATGAGCAGAAGAGCGGCGAAGACGCCCAAAAAAGAGGCTCTTCCGGTTGCACGTCCTCCCCAGTACACCGTATTGCCTCGCCCGGGGGCACGTATTCCAATTTTCCATCGGCCCTCTGGCTCCAACACGAGCACTACCCTCCCATCCGGTTTGTATCCACACCAGCCACGACCTGGCCCACTTCTCACTACTGATATCCACTTTATGCTGAATTCACCGAAGTCGGAAAAAGAACCAGCTTTTTCTCTATCGCCGCTCAGTAGCCGTCGGACAAGGCTTATCAGCCCCGTTTCACGGGACAATAAGTCTTCAAGCGGGCAACGTAACGCTTCCCGCCCGCTTACGATCGATTTCCCGGACACCGCTCGGGCGCCGCCCGTCAAACTACCCGCCCATGCGTTTTTCGCCTGGATAAAGGGTCGCTGCGCGCGGACGCCGCCTCAGCGGCCCACGGCCTGCTCGCAGAGCGTCCACCACAACCCCGTGAGTTCGGAGGCGGCCTTGGCCTGTCGTCGGAGGCCCCCAGGTCGATCGTGTACGACAACTCACGGTCACCGATACCAGGCGTTCTGACCAGTAGACCCCAAGGGGCTACTCGGCCCCTTCAGGGGCGTACACCGAGGCAGTCGCAGGCTGGCCTCGGTTCGATCGATCTCTACTCGCGTCGGGCCGCCGATCGCGAATCACAGGGAGATGAGCCTTTGCCTGGATGCCCTCTCGGTCGCAATAAAGTCCCGCACGAACGCGAAGAAAAAGGACGGGGTACCTGCATTATCCCGTAGGATCGACACTATAATTACCCGCGAACGTTCTAACAAAAACCCTTATGGGGCTACCTGGCTGCTTCTAGGGCAGGCATTATGCCCAAAGTCCATACGGGGCACAGTGCCGGCGCGAACGGGGGATGTATTGACAGGCCTGCTTAAGAATTTCCTTGAAATCGGAATCTACGCCACAGGGAATGAATTCGATGCCCAGCGGGTTAGAACTCTAAACGCTGGTGCCTTGATGATCACCGCAGTCGCCCTTGTGTCGCTCCCGTTGACTCTACTAAGCGGCAAGGCGCAGACCATTCCCGGCACCTTGCTGGTCCTGACCCTTATGAGCGTCACGATCTCGCTTCAAGCTCGCGGGAGCGCCTACGCGGCTGCACTGTCAATTACCAGTATCTGCCTATTGGCCATCGGTGCGCAGTCCTTCTATCTGGGACAAGACTTCGGCGTTCATTACTGGCTATTGGCACTCGTGCTGTTTCCGTTCCTTTTCTTTCCGCGGCGCAGCAAACACACCCCGACGATTATTGGCACCCTGGTCACCCTGTCCTTTGTAGGATTCGCCGTTCGTGAACAAGACTCTCTGGGTATCAATAATAATTCGCTCTTGACCCAGATTTTGTCAGCAGTTGTGATGTTAGGTCTGAGTATCACGATGCGGCGACTGCTTCTGCGAGCCGAACAGGCTCATCATGGCTATCAAAAGAGGGTCGAACGCCAGGCAGACCAGCTCCGGGAGCGGCAAGCACAACTCGAAGTCGCGCTGGCCGATGCCCAAGACGCACGGCGTGTGCTCGATATTCGTGTCGCAGAGCGGACGCTAGATCTTCAGACTGCGCATGATCAGCTGAGCCTTGAGCTTCGCGAGCGCAATCGCATAGAAGACGAACGCAAGCTCCTCGAATCGGAACTGCAACATGCCCAGCGATTGGAGTCGCTCGGGCAACTCGCTGGCGGCGTTGCACACGACTTTAATAACTTGCTCACTGTCATCGGGGGGAACGTCGAGATGGTGCTCGATGAGCCAGGCTCGATAACCGCAACACAGCTCACCTTTTTGAGTGAGGTGCAGGCCGCGACCGAGCGTGCGGCGAGCGTTACAGGCCAGCTCCTGGCTTACAGTCGGAAACAGGCGGTTGTATTGCAGACAATCGAAGCCGATAGCGTAGTCAAGGGCGTGCGCCAAATGATAGAGCGAGCAGCCGGCGAGCAAATTCGCGTCGAGATCGAGAGCCCGGACTCGATAGGAAAGGTGCGGGCAGGGCACGGACAGATCGAGCAAGTGCTGATGAACCTAGCACTCAACGCGTGTGACTCGATGCCACACGGGGGAACACTCCGAATCGAGATGACAGCGGTCGAGACACTCCCAAGTTCCATCACCCGATCCTCCGCCTCCCAAAAACCCCATGTGGTCCTTCGCGTGAGCGATACGGGGGACGGTATGGACGAAGCCACACGTCGCCGCGCCTTCGAACCTTTCTTCACGACCAAAGGACCGGGTAAGGGGACTGGGCTCGGGTTGTCCGTGGTCGACAGTATCGTGTCCCAGCATCACGGATTTCTCGATCTCCAATCCGCAGTGGGTAAAGGCTCTTGTTTTTCCATCTATCTACCGATCGTGGCGGAGGCCGCTGCAACGATCCCGGACATCGGAGATGCCAAGCTTAAACAGAGTGGACAGGGGAAAACGATTCTCGTTATCGAGGATGACCCCGCAGTACGTCGCGTGACCTCCGGCCTGCTCAAGAACAAGGGATATGACGTACTGGTCGCCGACGGCGGCGCGCAGGCACTCGAGATTGCCCAAAATCATTCCGGGAGCTTCGATCTATTCCTCACGGATGTTGTCATGCCGGGACTGCAGGGGCCCGAACTGGTCTCCTCCCTGCTGGAACTCTATCCCGACACAGCCGTGTTATTCGTCTCGGGTTACACAGACCCGGAGCGTTTCGTTGATCTAAACCTGAACGACCGCCGGACCTTCTTGCAAAAGCCGTTCACCTACGAAGCTCTGGAGCGCGAGCTTCTTACTCTGCTTAAACCGCCCTCCCCGCCCGACCCGCGATAGTATTCAGGCGTCGGGTTCAAACACAAGGCGGGGGCCTAACTGGGGCTGTCACTAACTGGGGCTGCCAACCTTCCGGATCCCTGAAATGGGTCTGCTTGTCCCGCGGGTACTGAGTGCGGCAGCCCTTGTGGACCTAGGGCTGTTAGTGCCGCCGAGACGACGCCCAAGATGATATTTCTGGCCGTGGTCAATTTTAGCGGGTAAGCCAACGCTAGTAGGACTCTCTGATGAGGATGCCTGCCATCCTCCGCAGCCGACGAAACCCTCTCTTCCGCGAACGCCTAGACTAGATCTTTAGCCTCAAATATGTTCAACTGACACTTCCTATTGCTAGTTCAGGAGGCAGCGCTGTGCAGTTCAGTTCGACCAGCTCGTGGATCCGAATATTTGCCCTTGTCTCGGCTCTCGTGATGCCGAGCTCAGCTGCCCTAGCCTCTGCGACCTGGACTGTCACGGCAACCACTGGCGACGGAAGCCCGCTTCACGCGGTCCCCCCCCGGCACCACGCTCATCCTCGACATCAAGCTCGAGACATCTGCTCCTCTCGAGATGATCGCGACCGCTGGTTCAGTTAATAACTACGACACGTCAGTCGTATCGGTTAACGCCGCTGCGAGCACAGTTCCTGCGCCGCTGCTTTTCGCGGACATCATTCCGGGGGTTGGTAGCTTCAATGGCATCACCAACCTCGAGTCGGGCGTTGTCGACACGAGCATCCAGGGTCCGGGCCAGGAGGACACGTTCCTTTCGGTTCTCGGCA